>JAUZOB010000162.1 GCA_030706665.1 Bacteroidota bacterium | reverse complement strand
TCCAACCAATTGGAGCGAAGTAGTTGTCAATTTCACCAATCGTTTCAATTACAGCTACAATATTCAATCCGGTATTCCATTTGCACTCAATTCATTTGCATGCAAAAGCGAGTCGGAACAATATGATATGATTAAAGAATACGATGGCTATATGCTTGGGGTTTCTAAAGCTCCATCTGTTAAAACAGATAACTACATGACAACCATCAATGATTATGCCGCATGTCTGAAATTGGAACTAGCTACTTTTACCCATAACGACGGAACAAAATTTAAATTTACTGACAGTTGGAATGATCTTATTTCTTCTGTGCTCGATAATATTTATATCGGAAAACAATTAAATAAAGGATCTTTTTTAAAGGATGAACTTCAGAAGTTCAATAAGAACAATGATGAAGAAGGTATTAAAGCGATTTACGAGTATGTCAGGTCAAAGGTAAAGTGGGACGGAAACACATCTAAATATGCAATAGATAATATTCAGAAGGTATATGAAAGAGGCAGTGGTTCAACGGGTGAAATCAATCTGCTTTTATTGGCCTTGCTTCGTGAAGCTGGTTATAAGGCAGATCCAGTACTTATCAGTACTCGTTCGCATGGAAAGGTCGGAGACTATCCGCTCTTATCTAATTTTAATACTATCATTGCTTATTTGAATCTAAACGGGAAGATCTATCTTTTGGACGCCAGTGATCGTTATGTCGCTTTTAATCAACTTCCGGAAGAATGTTTGAACGGCAAAGGCCGAATCTTGAATCGGGATATACGTCCTGGCTGGGTAGATTTATCCAGACAAGAGAGTTCAGTTGAATCTATATCAAGCAATCTAACTTTAGATGATAAAGGAGTATTAAAAGGCACCTTACAAATAGCCTATGAAAGCACTAAGGCTGCAGAAGTAAGAGAAAAAGTAGAAAGAAAAGGAGTCGAAGAGTACTTTAAATCAATAAAAGCAGAGGATCCGAATTACACTTTGGAAAATCTATCCTTTGAAAATTTAAAGGATCCGGATCAACGATTAATTGAAAACGCAAACATCAGTACCAGTGCACAAGGAAAAGACATTAGCACACTCTATGTTCCGCTAATTCCTATCGGAGCTCACAAAGAAAACCCTTTTAAAAAGGAAGATCGCAAATGGCCAGTAGAATACCCGACCAAAGTCAATGAGACTATTTCAACCCGAATCAAGCTTGATCCTTCTGATAAGATTGAAGAAATGCCTAAGTCAATCACCTATGCCCTGCCAAATAGTGATGCAGTTTTTCGTTGTAGTGTAATTTTCGATGAAGAGTCCAATACGATAATCATCTCAAGTAAAATCACAGTCAATAAAACCAAATATGCTCCTGAAGAATATAAAGGACTCAGAGAATTATATAGTCTGATTACAGAAAAACACAATGGTCAGATTGTACTCAAGAAAGTTGCGCCTTCAGCTACCGGAGTTAAAGGAAGTTAGTTAAAGTCGAAGGAAAAACATTCATCATCACATAAAGCTCAGATAACGAAACATAATTCATTGATTCTTTCTCATGCAAAAAATACATTCAATATGAAACCCCATTTTATCTCTTGGTTCCTTAGACTTTTATGTGCTTTTATAATTTTTCCGATTTTTGCTTATTCGCAAGCAAAAGATCGATATCAGTTTGATAAAGTTACTCGTGAAGAATTAAAAATGCCAGCATGTAGTTTTGAACCTGACGCTCCTGCGATGGTTTTGGGAGACAAAGGGACGATCAATATTTCCTCCAGACAAGACTACACAGTTATCTTTAAACGTCGCATCAGAATAAAGATATTTAAGAAAGAAGGGGTAACGAATGGGACTTTTGAAATTCCTCTCTATGTTAACAATAATGCAGCAGAAGATATAGCAGATATCGATGGGTATACCTACAATCTGGTAAACGGGAAAATTGTTGAAACCGAACTTGATAAATCTTCTATCTTCATTGAAAAAAGCAGTAAGAATTTGCGTACTGCAAAGATAGTCTTACCCAATGTAAGAGAAGGTTCAGTGATTGATCTTCGGTATTCTGTTTACTCCGATTTCCCCTACGAGGTTCCTTCCTGGTATTTTCAAAAAGACATCCCAACCAACTGGAGTGAGGTAGTCGCGAATTACGATAATACCTTTATTTACAGCTATAAGATTCAAGGATGCATTCCTTTTGCCATCAATTACTATGCATGCAAAAACCAATCAGAGCAATATGATATGGCAATAGAATATGGCGGCTACATGTTGGCTGTTTCAAAAGCTCCATCTATAAAAGCCGACAATTATATGACAACGGTCAAAGATTATGAAGCGTGTTTTAAAATGGAGCTGGCCTCATATATCCGTAAAGATAATTCAGCTGTTAATTTCACCAACAGTTGGGATGATTTAATTACCAAAATACTTGACAATTTTAATTTCGGCAAACAATTGAAAAAAGGTTCCTTTTTAAAAGAGGAGCTGCAGAAGTTTAATAAAAGCGATGATGAAGAGTGTATAAAAGCAATCTACGAGTCTGTCAGATCAAAGGTAAAATGGGACGGAAACACAGCAATCTTTGCAACAGATAATATTGACAAAGTATACGAAAGAGGCAGCGGCTCTACAGCTGAAATCAATCTGCTTTTACTGGCTTTGCTCCGTGAAGCAGGTTATAAGGCAGATCCAGTACTTATCAGCACCCGTTCGCATGGGAAGATCCAAGAAGATTATCCGCTTTTATCCAATTTCAATACTGTCCTGGCTTATTTGAATCTAAACGGGAAGATCTATCTTTTGGATGCCAGTGATCGTCATGTCGCTTTTAATCAACTTCCGGAAAAGTGTTTAAACGGGAAAGGCCGAATCATGAATCGGAATATAACCCCCGGTTGGGTTGACCTATCCAGACAAGAAATGTCAGTTGAAACAGTATCAACCAATCTGGCATTAGATGACAAAGGAATATTAAAAGGTACCGTACAGATAGCTTATGGAGGTACGAAGGCTGCAGCGATAAGAGATCAGTTAGAAAGAAAAGGAGAAGAAGAGTACTTTAAATCAATAAAAGCAGAGGATCCGAATTACACTTTTGAAAATCTGTCCTTTGAAAATCTAAAGGATCCGGATCTACGACTCATTGAAAACGCAAATATCAGTACCGGTACCCCAAAAGATAATGTCAGTACAATTTATATCCCACTAATTCCAATCGAAGCACAAAAAGAGAATCCTTTTAAAAAAGAAGATCGGATATGGCCCGTAGATTTCCCAACTAAAGTCAATGAAACGATTTCAACCCGAATCAAGCTTGATCCATCTTATAAGATTGAGGAAATGCCTAAATCAATTACTTACGTTCTTCCAAATAATGCTGCGATTTTCCATTGCAATATAACTTATGATGAGAATTCCCGAATTATAATTATTCTGAGCAGGATCACGATCAATAAGACTCAATATGCTCCTGAAGAATACAAAGACCTTAGAGAATTATTCAGTCTGATAACAGAAAAACACAATGGTCAGATTGTACTTAAGAAAGTTGCGCCTTCAGGGAATACCGCCAGTGGAAGTTAGAAAGAATGAGAAACCATAAGGAAATCTTCGATCTTTTGATGCTCCTCATCAATCACTTAGTCTCATATTGATCGTTTTCATAGAGATACGGAATTCAGGTTGAGTAATACAAAACAGATTCAACCTGAGTTCTTTTTAAACCCTATACTTTAATAACACAAGAAGACAATTTCATCGTTATCAATAATATAATCCTCCATTAAAAGCATACTCCTGGTTTTAAATATTACAACCCCACTTCAGTGCCATTTATGGGAGATGAAAATATTCAAACACACAAAACATTCTGCCAGTAGCATCAATTACAAGGAATAACAATGTGATATAATAGAAATAGTGTACTGAATCATTATTTTTGTAGTCGAATATTAAACTCTCAAATATGACCAAGTTGGGTAAGATCAGCATCCTGTTTTTCTTTTTAGCAATGACTACTGCTTTTTGTAATGGACAAAAAGTACAACTTATCTCGCCTCAACGTGAATTCAGGGGTGCATGGATTGCTACAGTTGCAAATATTGACTGGCCGTCAAGACCGGGGCTTTCTTCGGAATCGATGCTTAAAGAGATTGTTTCGTTGTTAGATAAAATGCAAGCAGACGGAATCAATGCGGTAATTGTTCAAGTAAGGCCTACTGCTGATGCCATGTATCATTCGGCCACTGAACCCTGGTCACAATATATTACAGGAGAACAGGGCAAAGCACCCGATCGGGGATTTGATCCTCTTGCTGCTTTTATCGGAGAAGCTCATAAACGCCACATGGAACTTCATGCATGGTTTAATCCGTTCAGAGTTTCCAACAGTGCGAAGAGTAGACTCTCCCAAAATAATGTGGCCCGATTACATCCGGAATGGACAGTCAGTTATGATGACAAGCTATATCTTGATCCCGGTATTCCGGAAGTTCGCTCTTACCTGTCGAAAGTAATTGCTGAAGTCGTTAGAAATTATGATATCGATGCGATCCATTTTGACGATTATTTCTACCCATACAAAGTGGAAGATAAAGAATTTCCGGATCAGAATTCCTTCAGGAAATATAAAGGACAGTTTGTTAATCGCAATGAATGGCGCAGGGCAAATGTTGATGGAATAATTCAAAACATCAGTAACACGATTAAGAATATTAAGCCATGGGTCAAATTCGGGATCAGTCCCTTTGGCGTATGGCGAAATCAGTCTCAGGACCCCAGAGGTTCTGCAACCCGTGCGGGAACTACCAATTATGATGATCTTTATGCTGATGTCATCAAATGGCAACGTTTGGGATGGATTGATTATCTTCTTCCTCAGATCTATTGGGAAGCAGGCCACCCTACTGTCGATTTTGTAACACTGGCAAACTGGTGGGCAAAGAATGGATATGGCCGCTCCGTCTATATAGGTCATGCTTTATATAAAGTAACCCCCAAAGTCAAAGGTGCCTGGGGCAATTCTTCTGAACTTACCCGACAGATCCGAACAGTAAGAAAGATTGAAGGTCTCAACGGCAGTGCCTTTTATAGTGCCAAACACTTTTCACGTGATTTGATGGGATTTCAGGACTCCCTAAAAAAACGGCTTTATAAGGAACCAGCCTTACCACCGGTCATGCCATGGCTTGACAATACGATCCCTTCATCTCCGCTGAATTTAAAAATTGAGAAAGTAAAAAAAGGATATCACATCGAATGGGAAGCTTCAGTTCAAAATACACCATCCAAGGATCCTGTCGCTTTCATTGTATATAAAAACAGAAAAAGAGGCAGTATTCGTAAAGCACAATGGATATCCCTTTCCGACAAAAATGATTGTTTTATTGCCCGGAAATTCAAAATATTCCGAAAGAAGTATGAGATCAGGGTAACAGCTCTGGATCGCTTGCACAATGAAAGCTCTCCTTGCCTTCCGGTTACAATTAAACTTTAAATCAACAGTAAAAATTACATTCTTTTTATTTGGATATACATATAAAACATATGTATATCCAAATAATGTTTTATCTTTGGTTGTAGTTACCTACCCGAACCAAAGATTAAGAATGCTCAACAAGAATTGTATATTAATATTATTTGTTTTTTGTAATATACTAGCCGTTAATGGACAAGTCCCGGGACCAACAAAGAATAATATTCCGGGAACAATTAAGGGGAAAGTTGTTGATCTAAGGACAAAGTCACCACTGCAATACGCCAGCCTTACCCTTCATAAATCTACTGATTCCACACAAATTGCCGGTAGCGTTTCATTAAAAGACGGATCTTTTAAACTTGACAAGGTAACTCCCGGTGATTATTTTCTTGTCGCAAAATATATCGGATACAAGAAAGAGACTAAGAAAAATATAAAGATAACTCAGAATCAGCATATAGCTGAAATCGGGACGATCCCTCTAAATCCGGATATTACATTACTTGAAGAAGTTAATGTAATTAATTCATCGAATCAAATCAGACAGGAGATCAACAAGAAGGTGCTTCTTATCGCTCCGTCCATGAATAACATCAATCACTCTGCGGCCGATATTTTACAAACACTCCCGTCCATACAAGTTGATCCGGATGGAGGAGTATCACTCAGGGGAAGCAGCAAGTTCATTATCCTGATTAACGGCATACCGACAGTCCGTGGTAACGGGAATGCATTAAAACAGATCCCAGCTTCTGATATTCAGCAAATTGATGTCATAACCAGCCCTTCTTCAGAATATGATGCCGAAGGATCAGCCGGCATTATCAATATTATTTTGAAAAAGAACAGAATTAATGGGATAAACGGACAAGTTGCTGTTAAAGGAGGTAATTATGACTCCCAGGGATTAAACATGGATTTGAATTATAAAACCGGCAAATGGAATTTTCATGTAGAAACCGATTATACGGGACAAAGTTATAAGCCCAATTTGAACTTTGAGCGTTTGTTTACTTCCAATACAATACAAAAGATTATTTCGGGAGGAGAACAAAACAGGCATAACAGGGAACATTATCTTACCGGAAACATTGAATACACGCCCGACACTCTCAGTACACTTTCATTAATGACTGAAATGGGAAACGGACGCTATCGAATGTTTTTCCCATTGAATTACCATGAGAGTGTTTCTAATCCTCAAAACTCTGAGAATATCTTAGAAAAGAGATCACGAGACGATATTAATATGAACAGAACCTGGGATTATTCCAGTTCCACTTTAAATTATTCCAGACATGTTACAAACAATAGTGAACTCAAAATAACCGGTTACCTTTCCTCTTTGATTTATAATCGTGACGAAAAACAAGATGAGACCATTGAGTATCTTTCTACTCGGTCAGGAGTTTCCACAGGTGAAGGAAACCATTTTTTGGAAAGATGCAATGACCGGGAATATCTTATAAAACTGGAATATTCTTTTCCAATCGCTACGTCGTTTAAATTGATGTCCGGTATTCAGAATCGAGGATTCAGGGAAAATCAGAGTTACCAACCGACACAACGAAATACAGGAGAAACTCTGTGGACCCCTGTTGCGGACAATCATAACCTTAGTCTGTTTTCCAGAAGAGTTTCCTCCGGTTATATGCAGCTCACAGGGGAAATTGCATCGATCGATATCGAAGCCGGAACCCGATTGGAACGTGAATTCCGAAAGATCAGAACCGATACCGGCATTGACGACAACACTGCGCATTTAATCGACTTGTTCCCAAGTTTACATTTATCCAAACAACTCAGTGCGGACATAAATTTACAAGCCGGCTACAACGAAAGAATTAATCGTCCGGTCTCGACATGGCTTTTACTCTCTCCT
>JAUZOB010000161.1 GCA_030706665.1 Bacteroidota bacterium | reverse complement strand
GTATCAACATTCACAGAAGCCTTCAGTTCGCATCTTTTTAAATGACCTTTATGGCGCCCCTTCATGTCCCCCAAAAATGAAATATTTTCGGAATGCGGTTGAAGAAAGGAATTTCCGTTACTTGGAGATGCGTGGAATAACCGGAATGCTCATGAATCGTTGTATCTTAAATATTCGCTGCATTCGTATTCATTATCAATGATTGTTTCTTAAATTTGCAACCGGATTCGCATTGAATTCCAAGACAGTTCGAGAACCTCCTGTCTATAAACAAAACTAAGGAACCTAAGACTGCTTCATTTTTCCGAGCCGCAATGAGGGCCCGGAATATATTCTTTGCGCAGGACTGCCCTTCCCGTTGGATTGTTTCTCAGACAGTTTCAAATCAGTTGCCGAACTTTAATTGGAATCAATGATCCCGATGAGGAATCATTTTTATTGACATTGATTTGAATGAGATGAAAAAGGCAGTCGTATTATTTTCAGGAGGACTCGATTCTACAACCGTATTGCATCTGGCTAAAAGTCAGGGATACGAGATCTATGCTTTATCTTTTAATTACGGTCAGAGACATTCCAAAGAATTGGAGGTTGCCAAAAAAGCTGCTTTGGCAGCGAATGTGGCTGAACATCGTGTTGTTTCAATTAATCTGGATGCCTGGGGCGGATCGGCTTTAACCGATAGTAAAATTGATGTTCCGGAATACAATGAGGCGAATACCGAAATTCCGGTTACCTATGTTCCTGCACGTAATATGGTCTTTCTGTCAATTGCCGCTTCTTATGCCGAAGCAATCGGAGCACGCGACATATTTATCGGAGTCAGTCAGGTTGATTACTCTGGATACGTTGATTGCCGGCAGGAATTTATTGAAGCGATGGAGAATGCGATCAATAACGGGACTGTCTGTGCGGTTGAAAAAGGAGAACCGATCCGGATTCATGCTCCGTTTATGAAAATGACCAAGGCTGAAGAGGTTCTTTTGGGAACCAAACTGAAAGTTGACTATAGCCTTTCGTGGACTTGTTATAACGGAGGGGAGAAAGCGTGCGGGGTCTGCGATAGTTGTGTGTTGCGGCTCAAAGCATTTGAGGAAGCAGGAATAAAAGATCCATTGGAATACGAAAACAGATGAGTTACAGGGTAAACGAGATATTTTTAACGCGTCAGGGCGAAGGCTTCAATCAGGGGAAGAAGGTTATCTTTATCCGGTTGTCGGGCTGTAACCTTGCCTGCGAATGGTGTGACACTGATTTTAAGGATTTCACAGTCATGGAGGTTGCGGAGATTCTGAAAGAGCTGCAACACTGGGATTGCCGTGCAGTGATTATTACCGGAGGGGAACCGACTATTCAAAATTTAGGGCCACTGACCGAAACTCTGAAGAAAGCCGGATATTGGATTGGCATTGAAAGCAACGCAACCCGGAGCCTTGAACCGGTTGCTCAATATCTCGACTATATTGCATTATCGCCTAAAAGACATGCCCCTGTCGGTCAATTTAAGGCATCTGAAGTCCGTGTGGTGAATGATGGGCTCGCAACGGAAGATCTGCTCAAATATGAGCGTCTGATCGATGCTGAACGGTATTATATCAGTCCGCTGGATATCGACGGAAAGATGAATATACTGGAATGCATGGAACTGCTGGCTAAGATCAATATACTTAGCAGCAAAGGATGGCAGATCAGTTTGCAGTTGCACAAACTGGCCGGAATTCCATAGAATTCTGTTTAAACTTTTTCCGCTTTAAACAGCTCGTCGACAGCTTTCTTTAGAAAATCGCGTTTATAGTAGTCTTCATCGACAATTTTGCCATTCCAGGCAACAACATCCAGATCGATGGTACGGGGCCCGTCTTTCGGCTGGCTGCGGTCGCGTCCTAAGAACTTTTCGATAGACTTGAGCCGGATGTTCATCTCGTTAATTCCCAAAAGGGTATGTAGAAGGATTGCTCCATTCAGAAATTCAGGCTGATCGGTTATCCCTAGGGGCTTGGTATGGGCAAAAGAAGTGCATTGTATGACTTCAAATTCTTCCTCGAGGATCTTTACCGCTTCGTAAATATTTTCGTAAGGATGGATGTTTGATCCTATTCCAATGATGCAACTGCTTTCCATTATTTTTGAGCTTCAAGTTCAACTGATACAGATTCTGCAAAACGTAATGCATGGGGTTTATCTACTTCTACCCGTGCACGTATAATTTGAGGTTCCTCCATAATTTGATCGAGGATTCCCTGTGTTAGTGCTTCTAAAAGATTAAACCGGCTTTCTTCGACAAACCGGATAACCTTTTTAGTGATTGCCTTGTAATCAACAAAACTGCTTAACTGATCATTACGCATCGGTTCTGTCATATCAGTCTCGAGATATACGTTAATGATCACATCTTGTTTATTGGTCTTCTCTTCAGGATTAAAACCAATAAATGTTCTTAGCCTGAGGTTTTTAACACGTATGATTGGCATATAGATCAATATTCAAGGGTTATCGCGTCTTCCGATATGCTCTCCCCCGTCACAAAATAGGATTTGACCGGTTAGATAATCGTTTTCGAGTATATAATCGAGGCTCTGCAACACTGGGTCGACACCGCCGGGACGTTTCATGGGAATCCTTTGTGCCATATTTTCAAGGTATACGGAATCTTTATCGTCGGGAGGAAGAATTGCTCCCGGAGCGATTGCATTTACCCTGAAATAGGGCCCCAGCTCGAAAGCGGCCATCTTGGTAAGCTCCCACAGCGCTTTCTTGGACAGGGTATAAGCCGCATAATTCGATTCGCTTCGGGTAATACGGGTATCCAGTAGATTTATAATCAGCCCTTCGTTCTGCATGTGTGCATAGTCCCGGATCAGGAAAAAGGGTGCTCTGAAGTTGATGTCCATCTGGGTTTGAAACAGGTCAGGCGTAGTATCTGTAAGGAATGAGGGTTCAAAGACAGAGGCATTGTTGATCAGAAGATCAATCTTTCCGAACTTTTCCATCGTTTCGGGAATGAGCCTTTGAACCTCAGTCAGATCGACAAGATTCGCCTTGATGATATCATAACTGTTGTTTGGAAATTTTTCGGAGAGCTCTGATTTCAGTTTTACCGCAGCGTAGGCAGACTGGTTATAATGGATTGCAATATTCCAGCCTCTCCCGGCCAAGTGTAATGCCATTGCATTACCAAGTCTGCGGGCACTTCCGGTTATTAAGGCTGTTTTTTTCATGTGTTTCCCAATTGCTTTAACCCTGTATACTACAGAAGAAGTCGCTTTTTTGTTCGGCAGGAGCAGAAAATTTTAGTTTCTCCTGCTTTCCTGTTAAAACAATGGCAATCGGGAGAACCTTATTCTATAAGGGTTTCTGCTTAATAAATTGTTGAACTGCAAATGCAAAAGCATGACATCATCTTTACGAAAAAAAAGATACAACAATTGGATGAAAAATACAATAAGCGAGAGGGGATAAAAAAGAAAGCCGCTTTATGGGCGGCTTTTACTATATAAACAGAGAATAATTTTAATAAGCTGATTCGAATTGTTTCAGGAAGCGCACGTCGTTTTCGAAGAATAACCGCAGGTCTTTCACCTGGTATTTCAGGTTGGTGATTCGTTCAACCCCCATACCAAAGGCAAAACCGGTATATTTCTTGCTGTCGATGCCGCAAGAGTCAAGCACGGCCGGATCGACCATGCCGCAACCGAGAATTTCAACCCATCCGGTCCCTTTACACATGGCGCAACCTTTTCCTCCGCAGATGGAACAAGAGATGTCCATTTCGGCAGAAGGTTCGGTAAATGGGAAATAAGAAGGGCGAAGACGGATACTGGTGTCCTCTCCGAACATTTCTTTTGCGAAATAAAGCAGTGTCTGGCGTAAGTCGGAGAAAGAAACGTTTTCATCGACATACAGACCTTCTACCTGGTGGAAGAAGCAGTGTGCACGGGCAGATATTGCTTCGTTACGGAAGACTCTTCCCGGGAAAATAGCACGGATTGGCGGCTGAGTGTGTTCCATAACACGTACCTGTACGCTTGAGGTATGTGTTCGGAGCAATACGTCCGGATCTTTTTCAATGAAGAAAGTGTCCTGCATATCTCTCGCCGGGTGTTCCAACGGGAAGTTCAATGCAGAGAATACATGCCAGTCGTCTTCGATCTCAGGGCCTTCGGCAATTTTAAAGCCCAGACGGTTGAATATTTCGCTAATTTCGTTTTTAACAAGTGAGATGGGATGACGGGTTCCCGGTTTCATGGAATCCCCGGGCATGGTCAGGTCGACAGAACCGGTTTCATTCCCTTGTTCTTCGAATGTTTCCTTCAGATCATTGATTCTTTCGGTAGCCTGATTCTTTAAAATATTCAGTGCCTGACCGATTTCGCGTTTCATCTCTGATGGAACATTTTTAAATTCATCGAACAATTGCGAGATACTTCCTTTCTTACTCAGGTATTTAATACGCAGTTGTTCTGTTTCTTCCTTGCTTTTTGCTACCAGGGTGCCAATCTCTTCCTGAAGCTGTTTGATCTTGTCTAACATTATTCTTTCTTTTTGATACTGACCAACTACAAAATTAATAAAACCCCCGAAACCTGTCTTTGATTTTCTAAAAAAGGGGACATTGCATCGGGAATATTGCGAAACATTAACATTATCAGGGCAGCATCACTATTTTCATACGAATATCTTTTACCGGACGATCACCCGGATCGGTTGCAGAATTGGCAATTTCATCAATGATGTCAAGTCCTTCGACAATTTCTCCGAAAACCGTATACTCCCGGTCTAAATGAGGGGTTCCGCCGATTGTGGTATATACTTTCCGTTGTTCCGGAGAAAATTTAAACGGATTCGAATTCTTCAATCGTTCTTTGGCTTCTAGTTCGAGCTTCTCAATAAGATCATTGAACTCAGCCACTTTCCGTTCTTTCCGCAGTGTCAACAATTCGTCGCGGTGTTCTGATTGAATTTTCATCGTAATATCTCTTTGCAGCCGCATATTGGACTGAGCTTCGAGAGAATCGAGTGCTCCATTGGAAAATACCCTCCCCTGGACGATGTAAAATTGGGAAGCAGAGGATCTTTTTTCCGGATTTACAGGATCTCCCTGGCGGGCAGCAGCCAGTACTCCCTTTTTGTGAAACAGTTCGGGTACGAATTCAGCGGGCACGGTGTAACCGAGATCTCCGGACCCCAGTGACTGTCCGGGCTTTGCAGTTTTAGAGTCAGGATCGCCTCCCTGTATCATGAAATCTTTTATGATACGGTGGAAAAGAGTCCCGTCGTAGAAACCTTCCTGAACCAGTTTGATGAAATTATCACGGTGAAGGGGCGTTTGGTCGTATAATTTGACCTTTAAATCCCCAAGGTCTGTCTGAATGATTATCATTTTCTCTTTCGATTTTTTAATTGATTGATTTACACTGAAGCCTGACAAATAATAAAATGTTAAGAAAAGAAGTATTATTGGCCGTAACCTGTTCATGTAAAATATCTGAATTTGTTTTTGCAAATATATTTAATTCCTTTTTCAGGATGATTATTTTTGAATGATGAAGTATAAATAGCTTTTGTTTATGGAAAACCTGATCATTGACGAAAAACTGTATATGGCACCTCTGCGGATGGAGGATGCTTCCGTTATCTTTGAAACCATTAATCAGGATCGTTTTTACCTGCGGAAATGGCTTCCTTTTGTCGATTACACCTATGCTGTCGAAGATACGAAGCTTTACATTAAAGGAGTATTGCGCAAATCGGCTTACGAACGACGTGACGATGTCTTTACACTCTGGTATGAGGGTCGTTTCGCCGGTTTAATTGGCTTCCGCGATACAGATTGGGGGAATTGCCATACTGAAATCGGATATTGGTTGGCCGAGAAGATGCAAAAGAAGGGAATTGCGGTAAGAGCAGCAGAAAAGATGATAGGTTTTGCTTTTAAGAACTTAAATATGAACAGGGTTAAGATTCGTTGCGGTGTCGGAAATCATCAAAGTGCAGCGATTCCTAAAAAATTGGGATTTACGTTTGAGGGGATAGAACGGGAAGGCGAAAAGCATAAATCTTTCTTCATTGATCTTGAAGTTTACAGCCTCTTAAAAAGCGAATGGATTCGGAAAAGTTTCTTCTGATTTCCTATAAGTTAGTGTAAAAATGAGGGCGAATGCAAATTTTTCTTTTTGCTGCATATAATTAAACAAATGTTTCTGATAATCAGAACTATCGTATTATCAGGAAAATAGACCGATTATTTCTTGCTTAGCGTGCAAATGCTAAAAAATCAATTTATCGGTGAATGGTCAGCAAATTTGAAAAAAAATCAGCAGTTCATTTCCGAAAAACGTCAATTCATACTATTTAATCAAAATGGGCGAATCTTGATAGAACATTTCTTTTACTTTTGAAATCGAGTCCTATCAATAAATGCTTATTTGTTTCTATTCCTCTCCTAATTAGAATTAGAAATCAATTAGGTTTGCCACAAAAACGCACAAGTATTTAGAAGCCGGTTTACCCCACCGGCTTCTTTCCTTTTTATTCGATACGAATTTTTATTCCAAAGATTTCAATTTCTTCACCTGTACGCAATTTTGCCCTTTTACGGCTTTCGGGTTGTCCGTTACGTAAAACTTCTCCATTGCTGACAAACATTTTTGCCTGTCCGCCGGATTCGGCAATCTTAAGAATTTTCAAGAGGCTTACCAATTCTATGTATTCCTCACCGTTGAGATTGTATGTTTTATTCATTGCTTTCCAAATAGTTTTTCATTTATAGACGAAGGGATTGATTTTTTGTTCACTAAAATAGCAATAGTTTTAACCTGTAGATAATCTTCGGACATATACAGGAAACCTCCGAGCTTATTGCTTTCCGATCCCCATGAGTTTTTGGTATAATAATAGGCCTTCCCGTTTTTGTCGATTGCTTTTCCTACGATGTGCATCAGATGATCGTCGGTAGTAGACCAGTTATTAAACGTTGACTGCCGATAGTCATCGAAACTCAGTGATTCCGGTTTGGTTAATGTTGCAATTCCGGATTGATGCAAGAATTCTCTTTCGCTAACATCCCCGTCCCAACAAACAGAGTATCCGTTATCAATGGCATTGTTTATTACTTCTATCAATTCTTTTATCGGGAGATTGTAGTAAAGATCATTCGACCAGTTGTCCTGAACTTCCAGCGGGAAAGGGCGATAGTACGGATGATGGGAATATGAGGTAAGTTCTATATAGTCATCAGGATTAATTCCCAGTTCTGCGGCAAACGATTTAGGGGAATAACTCTTTCCATTGTAGGTGAATTGTTCAGGTTTTTTACCCATATATGCATCGAGTACTCCGTTAAAACCTGCTTTCCAAGCCGGAGAAATGATTCTGGGTTTGTTGGCGATGATTCCTTTCAACCCTCCGTTTAAAAAGGCCTCCAGTTCATTGTG
>JAUZOB010000160.1 GCA_030706665.1 Bacteroidota bacterium | reverse complement strand
ACATTTAGTTAAAATAGAATCTTCTAAAATCCTTATCTTATTTCATTAAAGGGCACATTCAAATTCAAATACTTCCCGATGGTTAACTTCTCTGTACAATTGTTTATTCCATAAAGATAGGATTAAAAAAGAGATGCAAACATTATACAGCTGGATTGTTTTTAAAGATATAGGAGTTTCTGATTACAATATGTGTATTTAATATGACTTGCTCAGTTTTTTTATTCGGATTCTCAAGAAAGTCGAAAAATAATTGAGCCGGCATTCTACCCATCTCATAAGTAGGATGGATAACAGAGGTAGTTCCGGTTCGACGAATGATGCATGAAACTCATCAGTAAATCCTTTCAATCTGATATCGGTGAGTATTTTAATTCTTCTGCTAAATTTTTCACAGAGATATATTGTTCGTCTATTACTTCGATGTAACTTTGTATATTATACAAGTTTAAGCTTTAACCCCGAGTAAATAAAGAAATGCAAATCCAAAGAATGATTTCACAAGATCAGCTGATCCAATAAGATCAAATCTGATGGTTGTTGATTCCAGAAATGCAGATTTTGTCTCCTGAAACGATGATTTTAAGGGAAAAATCCGATATAAAATCATTTAGAATTATTTCAAATAGATGATAAAATACCCAAAATAGCAATTTGAATAAAATGTATGTATCTTAAATTCAATTAAATGCGAATGGTCTGTTTTAACAAAAAAAAAGGTGCTATTATAAAAGATAATTTTTCTGTGCAAAAAGTAATATGGTATTCTATTTCCCCTATATTTGCAATATATTTTTCAATTTAATATCATGAAAGAAGGTAAAGTAAAATTTTTCAATGAATCAAAAGGATTTGGATTCATCAAAGAAACTGAAACTGGGAAAGAATATTTCGTTCATTCTACTGGTCTTGTTGACAGAATCAGAGAAAACGACGATGTAACATTCGAACTCCAGGAAGGAAGAAAAGGATTAAATGCGGTAAATGTTAAACTAGTATAGTTTATATTCGAAGTAATTTTAATCTCAAGCATTATCGTTTACGAGAAGCTTTTTTAAGAAAAAAATTAGGCTGAAAATGCCTGAGAGAGAAAAGAGGCTAACCTTCAAGGGTGAAGCCTCTTTTTGTTTATAGGACTGAGATCGGATAAGGTGTTTTCTTATTTGGAGAATTGAGTGAAATAAGAAATTCATGAAATAAGTCAATAAAAAGGGGAACTCTTAAAGCTGAGTTCCCCTCCACGATCTGATTAATCAGAATAATTTCTTTAATCCGAATCAGACGTTATAAGAAGAGGATGCTGTATCCCCTCCATGACCTGTCCAGTTGGTATGGAAAAATTTGCCACGATCCTGATCAATCCGTTCGTAAGTATGAGCTCCAAAGTAGTCTCGTTGAGCCTGTATTAAATTTGCCGGGAGATTTAATGATCTGAATCCGTCAAAATAGGATAGGGCAGAGCTAAATGCCGGCACTGGAATCCCATTTAGTACGGCTTCTGCAACAATATTTCTCCATCCGTTTAATGCTTGAGTGATCTTGCTTTGGAAGAATGGGTCAAGTAGTAGATTCTGCAAATCTGGATTATGATCAAAAGCATCCTTGATTTTATTCAGAAATGCGGAACGAATGATACAACCGCCTCTCCACATGAGAGCAATCCCGCCGTAATTAAGATTCCAACCGTATTCTTTTGCTGCTTCATGCATTAAGAGGTATCCCTGTGCATACGAAACGATCTTGGATGCATAAAGAGCATTCTTTAGATTTCCCAAAAACTCTTTCTTGTTGCCTGTAAATGCGACTTCTGGAGCTTTATATATTTTAGACGCATTAATTCGCTCTTCTTTATTCGCAGAGAGTGTCCTGGCAAACACCGATTCTGCAATTAAGGTAAGAGGAACTCCCAGTTCTAGTGCTGAAATCCCGGTCCATTTTCCGGTTCCTTTCTGTCCGGCAGTATCGAGAATCTTTTCTACAAGCGGAATCCCGTCATAGTCTTTGTATTTCAGGATGTCGGCAGTAATTTCAATCAAATAAGAGTTTAAATCGCCTTTATTCCATTCTGCAAAAGTTTCATGCATTTCATCGTAATTCATGCCAAGCAGATTTTTCATCAGGTAATAAGTTTCGCTGATAATTTGCATGTCACCATATTCAATTCCATTATGGACCATCTTTACAAAATGTCCGGAGCCGTTCTCTCCGACCCAGTCGCAACAAGGATTTCCATCTTCTACTTTAGCAGCAATATTTTGAAATATCTCTTTTATAAACGGCCATGCAACGGATGAGCCACCGGGCATTAATGATGGGCCTTTCAAAGCACCTTCTTCTCCGCCCGATACTCCTGATCCGACATATAAAAGCCCCATTGCTTCTACTTCGCGAGTACGGCGAATTGTGTCTTGAAAATTTGAATTTCCTCCGTCAATAATAATATCTCCCGGTTCAAGGTAAGGCGTTAATTGTTCTATTAGAGCGTCAACGGCCTGACCTGCTTTTACAAGCATCATTACTTTGCGAGGAGATTTTAACGATTCTGCCAATTCTTTTATAGAGTGGGCTCCGATAAAGTTCTTACCTTTCCCCCGATCATTTAAAAATTTATCTACTTTTTCTGTACTTCGGTTGTATACAGCAACCGTATATCCTTTGCTTTCCATATTGAGTACCAGATTTTCACCCATTACAGCTAAGCCGATTAACCCAATGTCTGCTTTCATGTTTTTCGATTTATCTACAATATAATTCAGTACTTTATTCTTATTAAAATGTCTGTTGCAACTTATTGTTTTACGATGGACAGTTTTAAAACACTTTAACCGAACTTTTGTCTTATTGTATAATATTTAAAAATAATGATTATGCGATACATTAACAGTTTGACCCCCTTAAGAGTTGAACTGGTTCTGAAAAATTAAGGATAAAACAATTTTTTATTCGGAGCGTACAATTTTAAAAGTCACAGATACACGACAAAAATGACGTTTTAGGGAGAGAGTATAATGTAACATTATATTCAGAAATACAGTGAGTGATAATATTCGAATCAGAATTCGTGACGTTCATACTATAGAATGTCGATTTTAGAAGAACAATAAAAAAATAGAAAAATGTGATAAAAATTTTTTTATTTCCAGAAAAAATGTAAAATTTACTCTTATAAATTTGTAATCAAATATTGATACAATATTGAATCCTGACAAAGGGTAAGCAACTTAACATTAATCATTAAAACTATAGACTATGAATTTAAAGAATTTAGAAGTTTGGTTTGTGACGGGGAGTCAGCATCTCTACGGAGAGGAAACGTTGAAACAAGTTGCAGTCCATTCACAAGAAATTGCAGAAACCTTAAATGCCTCGTCAAAAATTCCGGTAAGTGTTGTTTTCAAACCGGTATTGACAACCCCTGATGCAATTACCAGCTTATGTGTCGAAGCAAATACTGCTGCTAATTGTATCGGCATCATCACATGGATGCATACATTCTCACCCTCGAAAATGTGGATTAATGGGCTTAAGATTTTAAATAAACCGGTAGCTCATTTACACACTCAATACAACCGCGATATTCCGTGGAGTGAAATGGACATGGACTTCATGAACCTAAATCAGTCTGCACATGGCGACCGTGAACATGGCTTTATCTTTACCCGTCTGCGCAAGAACCGGAAAGTTGTTGTTGGCTACTGGAAAGATGAACAGGTTCAGGAAAGATTAGGGATATGGTCTCGTGCTTGTGCAGGATGGTACGACTGGCAAAGTGCTAAATTTGCCCGCTTTGGTGATAACATGCGCGAAGTGGCAGTTACCGAAGGTGACAAAGTTGAAGCACAATTGCGTTTCGGCTTCTCTGTAAACTATTTCCCAATGGGCGACCTTGTTGCGAAGATTGATGCGGTTACAGAAGTAGAAGTCGACAAGTTGTACGCAGAATACAATGAGAAATATCTGATTGATGCAGCCGGAAAACCGGGTGCTGAATATTATGAGAACGTACGGACTCAGGCTCGGATCGAATTAGGGATGCGCGCATTCCTTGAAGAAGGCGGATTTAAAGGATTCACTACAACTTTCGAAGATTTATACGGACTGAAACAGCTTCCAGGGCTAGCCGTACAGCGTTTAATGGAAGACGGATACGGATTTGGTGCCGAAGGTGACTGGAAGCATGCTGCTTTGGTAAGAGCAATGAAAGTGATGAGTATCGGATTGCCCGGTGGTACTTCATTCATGGAAGACTATACTTATCATCTCGATCCATCCGGAATGAAAGCTTTAGGCGCTCACATGCTTGAGGTATGTCCGACTATTGGCGACGGCAAAACCAAGATTGAAGTTCATCCTTTAGGAATCGGAGGAAAAGATGCTCCAGCCCGTATGGTATTTAACGTACCTGCTGGTCCGGCTATTGCTGCTTCAATTATTGATATGGGAAATCGTTTCCGTATGATTGTTAACGATGTCGATGTTGAGGTTCCGGAACATGATCTTCCAAAACTACCTGTTGCTCGTGCTTTATGGACTCCGCAACCAAACCTTCAGGTTGGAGCAGGAGCCTGGATTCTTGCCGGTGGTGCTCATCACACAAGTTTCAGTAAAGCAATCACCGCAGAGTGCATCGAGGACTTCTGTGAAATTGCTGACATAGAATTCGTAAATATTAATAAGGATACATGTCTGACAGAATTCAAGAAAGAATTACGGTGGAATGAAATGTTTTATTTGCTTAACAAAGCATTGAAATAGAACCCATATTTTATTAGAGCGAAGGGTATCTTAGTTTTGTGAGATACCCTTTGTGTTATTTTATTGAGACCATTATAAAGAGAGAAACACAATCTGCAGATAATATTTGAGGCTGTGTAAAACTAAAAGTAAAAGGAAGCAACACCTAACTTCGTTCGTCCTTCGTACGTGGTTTGGTCGTGGTTTAGTCGTCGAAAGGATGATTGGACCACATCTGAGTTCCCTCTGAAGGAATAATCAGAATAGTCTTGACTATGGATTACTTAATGTGTTTTTTTGAAATTTTTTGCGTTTACCAGAGCGTTTTTTATCTTTGACCTGCCTACTAAATCATTGAAAAATGAATTTCCAAAATCAACAAGAAGCTCAAGTTTGGTTCAATTTTAGGAATGGAGATGATAAGGCTCTTGCGTTGATTTATTCTGGAACGGCAAAAATACTTTATCAATACGGATTGAAGTTTACTTCAAATACTGATATTATTGAAGACTCAATTCAGGATCTGTTTTCTGATTTAATAAGGAATCGGAGAAATTTGGGAGAAACTGACAATATCGAGTTTTATTTGCTTAAATCATTTCGAAGGAAACTGCTTCGTCAATTGCAATATGAATCTCGTTTTACCGATAAAGAATTTACAGAGGTTATGTTTGGTGTTCGGTATTCAATCGAACAGGAAATAATCTCAAATGAGAGCTATCAGGATTTATCGAAACAACTGTTTGATGCGATTGAAAAACTGAGTCCCCGGCAAAAGGAAGCCATCTATTTGAAATTCACTAAGGGACTGGAGTATGAAGAAATTTCCCAGATACTGGATATGGGGGTTGAAGCTTGTCGGAATCTTATCTACAGAGCAGTGAAATCATTAAAAGGATCAATAGACACATCTTATCGTAATCATATTTTATTGTTGATCTCCCGCCGGCTTGTTTTATGTAAATAATCTGATCCATTCTTTTTTATAGTCATTCAAAAGATTTTAACATATAGCATTGCAGCTTTTGCAAAGCTCAAAATGTGTATATACATACGTTATGAGGGATTCATCTTTAGTCATAATCTCATTTTTAGCCTGAATATTTTTTATCCGAACTTATTCCTTTGTAGAAAGTTTTCATTGATTCCAGGAAGAAACTTATTCTCCTTTTCAAATCGGGGATTGAAGGATATTCAGGGGAATCGTGGGGGCTCCTTTTGAGATGTAAAAAAAAGTGAAAAAACATTAATTTTTTTGATGATGTTTTGCAATTGGCTGCCTTTATAAGGTGTAATAGTAAAAGAATGGATAAATACACTAAATACAATTTAGACGATTTAATCGATGACCGTGATTTTGTCGAATGGGTAATACGCCCTACACAAGAATTAAATGAGCGATGGAATCAAATTCTGTCGGAACATCCTGAAGTTTATTCAAGTGTTAAAGAAGCTTCAATTATCATAAAGTCATTGGCTCCGATTGAAGAAGAAGTTTCGGAAGAACGCCTGGATGCTATTTGGGCTCGCTTGTCTGAAGTTAAGGAGAAGAGAAGAAAGATTACTTTCAGAAGTATAATGAAATATGCAGCGATTTTTATTCTTCTTCTTGGAATAGGATATGTTGGTTTCGAACAATTTAATAAGTATCGGATTGACAAAGAGTTTGCAATGTTGGAATTGTCAGAAACCGGAACTGTAATTTTAGCCGATGGGTCTGTGCATCATTTTAATTCAAAACAAAACACCTTAAAACAATTAGCTTCCGGAGATCTGATCCTAAACAAGGATACAATTAATGAGAACTCAGATAAAACAGAATCGAAAGGTTTGAATCAATTACTGATTCCCTATGGAAAACGAATGAAGATTACCTTATCTGACGGGACCCATATTTGGTTGAATTCAGGAAGCAAGTTGTTGTATCCTCCGCATTTCTCCGGACGTACAAGAGAGGTTTATCTTACGGGTGAAGCATATTTCGATGTTGCAAAGAACCCGAAGAATCCCTTCCATGTAAATACCCCCAATGTTAAAGTTATTGTTACAGGAACAAAGTTTGATGTTAGTTCCTATAATGATGATAAAGTTACCCGGACCGTTTTAGCTGAGGGGAGGGTAACCGTTAAGAAAAATCAACTTTTTGCTAAAGGTGTAAACTTGGTTCCCGGTGAAGGAGCTTATTATAATAAAGATCATAAAGATCTGAATAAAGGTAAGGCAGATGTCAGCCTCAGTACATCCTGGGTCTATGGCTATTTGATTTTTCAAGGAGAACCGATGTCTGAAGTGTTGAAGAAAATAAGCAGATATTATAATAAAACAATTATTCCGGGTAGTGATGTTCAAAGTATCTCGTTTTCAGGGAAACTGGATTTGAAAGATAATATTGATGTCGTGCTACAGAATGTTGCTTTTGCGTCAACATTACAATTAATCAATAAAAATGATAAATATTATGTGAAAAAATGAATTGGGGAAATTAAAAAAACGGGATATGTTCGCACCATACCCCGTTAGGTTAATCAAATGACCTTTAGGTCAAATTATTAAATTAAACAACCAAATTTATGAAAAAAATGTCAAACAGCGGGGGCTTAAGGCGAAGCCTCTGGAAATTTATTTGTGTGATGAAGATTACTATTCTTTTAATCACATTTTCCTCATTAATGGCGGTAGGAGCGAATTCCTATTCTCAAAGTAAAAAGTTCTCATTTGATATGAGATCTGCTACTGTACGGGAAGTAATTAATGCCATTGAGAAAAATAGCGAGTTTATCTTTTTTTATCAGGATCAGAACCTTGATTT
>JAUZOB010000016.1 GCA_030706665.1 Bacteroidota bacterium | reverse complement strand
TGAGACAATCTATCTTACATTCCTAAAATTCGGGATGGAAAATTATTTTTAGTGAATAGAAAATCAGCTGTTTACCAATGCGTGTGAAGACACAAAAATGTGTATACTGATTTTAATAACACACACAATACAACAATACGAATATTGAATTTCCCTTCCTTTAACATTCAACTACCCTTCCTTTACCGCTTAATGGGTAGTTAATGATAAAGGAAGGGTAGAATAATCCCATGGTCAATATATTCCATTTTCTCCTTTAAATGCATGCCATACTGACATTCTTACCCGATTAGGATGATGAAACTTTACTTTCTTCTGGATCCGTTTTTTTATTCAAACCTTTCCCTTTCTTGTATTATATATTGATGTGCTATGCTTAACTATTTGATATTGAGTGGTTAGGTGATGCTGTTGATTTGTGTCGAATTACAGAATAATTCACTTTTAATATTGAATTCTCCACCCATTTCTTTGATTCAGGTAGTAATTTTAGTATGTCGAAAGGAAGGATAAAATTTGAGCTTGTTTTTATTTAAGATACGCTTAGTTTTAAAATTATCAGGACTTTTTTCATTTCATTAAATGGTGGTTAGTTGGTTTGATTTACAGGAAGGATAAGGTGTGGTTTCCTTATTCTTCCTTTTTTAAACAACTTGAAGTTAATCCTTCTGCACCTGTTGCTCGTGATGAGTGTAACGGTTGTCGGGGAGTATCGGATGCAAGGATATAACCATGCTGCAGCTCCTCCGACGTTAATTAAATTGAAAAGTAATCGTATCAGGGTGATGGGAAAGCCCGGCTGCCTGGATGTTGCAGGATAATATATTAACGACGAACCGGAATAATGGACAATATTCAGATAAATTGACCGTACTTCGTAGCCGGGATCAGAAAAATAAGAAATTGACCATTAACAACACCGGTTTGAATGATGTGGGAACAATCCGGAGAAAAAAGAAATAGAACATCTGGAACGTGAACTAACTAAAATCCTTTTTTAAATACATTTTCGCCTTTTCTTACCGCTTGTCTCTTCCCCTTTTTACAAGCAATTTTTTGTAAAAAGGGAAGATTCAAAGAATGATTCGCAATGTCTTATAATGTGCTCCATAACATCTTTTTCGCTTAGAGGTAAAAATGACTTTTTTCTATCTTTAAGTACTAATACTTGGAGATGGACAGACGATTTTATCTATATCAGCGTTGGGCAATTCTATTGATTCTATTTGTCGTTCCTTATTTTGCCCATTCTCAATATTACTATAAGATCAAATACTTTACAACCGAAGAAGGACTTCCGCAGAATACGGTCGACTGTATTTATAAAGATAGCAGAGGATTTGTCTGGTTGGGAACTTATAATGGATTATGTCGTTTTGACGGATATAATTTCAAAATTTATAAATCGAGTACAACCGGCAACCTTATTAAAGGCAATTTTGTCCATTCGGTTTGCGAAGACCGGCATGGCAACTTATGGGTGGGAACTTCGAATGGATTGCTCTATTACAATTTCGCATTAAATCGTTTTTTGTCATTCGATAAGGCGAAGAATGGATTGGCCGATAATGAGATAAATACGGTTTATTGTGATAAAAGAGTTGATATTGTTTGGGTTGCGACCAATGCGGGATTGAATAAGATTATCTATTCTCCTTTAGACGATGGGACCATGAAAGAATTTGGCGTTTGGGGGAAATATCTGGATCGGGTTAAGGTCACAGCCATTCGGAATACTTCATCCGGCAAGATTTATGTTGGGACAAAGATCGGACTTTATACGATCAATCATAATTGGAATGGGGTTGATCCGTTGAATGAGATCAATAATCAATTGATTCCTGATTCCCGAAATATTTATTCAATTTATGAGGCTCGAAACAAACAGTTATGGATCGGCTCATTTTATGGATTATTCTGTTATACTCCGGGACAAAAATATATCAGATCTTATTTCCATAATTCGGATGATAACCGGACATTGGTTCATTCTACTGTGAACGACATTGTTGAAGACCCCCAGGGCAATCTGCTTATTGGAACTTTAGGCGGGCTGGATATTTACGATCGGGTGCACGATTCTTTTTACCGGTTCCCTGAGATGAAAATAAACGGATATAATCTGAATAACATCTTCATTAACTCTCTTTGCTGCGATAGCAAGGGAAATGTTTGGATCGGGACCGATAAGGGAGGTTTAAATTATTATAATATCTATCAGAAACCCTTCGGATGTTTAATTCATGATCCGAATAATCCCCAGGGCGGACTTAGTGCAAATACTATTAATGCAATATTGGAGAATGGAAGATCTCTGTGGATTGGAACGGCAGGAGGTGGTTTAGACCGTTATGACTACTATCAAAGAAGTTTCGCTCATTTTAAAAGTAATCCGCATGATCCCAATACTATCAGCAGTAACTATGTCAGTGCTTTATGTTTGGATAGGTCGGGGAATATATGGATCGGTACCTGGGGCGGGGGATTGAATCTTATGCCTCAGGGAGCGGCTGGCAAGTTTAAAAGGTTTGAGCATACCAATGTATCCCAAAGCCTTGTCAGTAATTTTGTATCCTCGATAATCGAAGACAGTCGGGGATTTTTGGTTATCGGAACTCTTGATGGGATCGATGTTTTGAATTTGCAGTCTAAAGCCATTCTTCACCTGAATAATTATCTTCCTTACAATAATAGAATTACAGGAGTTGGTTGCCTGTTGAAAGATCGCATGGGGAATTATTGGGCCGGTACAACCAATGGCCTTTTCCGCCTTCCCAATATGCAGGTTTATAATGACCGTATTGTTGTAACTCCCCGAGAAATTACCTTTTTCCCGGGAATTGAATCAGAAGGACTAAAAGGAAATTATATCACCACTTTGTTTGAAGCCCATAATGGAACCATATGGATGGGAACTTATGGAAGCGGGATAAATAAGTGCGAACGAAAGAAAGACGGTTCCTATAAATTTACAAATTATAGTGAATCGGAAGGATTGTGCAATAATGTAGTATACTGTATGGAAGAAGATCGGCGAGGCCACCTTTGGATAAGTACCGATAATGGGCTTGCACAGTTTGATCCCTACAAACAGAAATTTAAAAATTACTATAGGAACGACGGTTTGCTTAGTAATCAGTTTTATTGGTCAGCATCATTCAAAAATAAAGATGGAAAGATGTTTTTCGGTACCGTTGGGGGGCTGAACTTTTTCTATCCGGAAAGTATGAAAGACTATCCATTTGCCCCGAAAGTATCATTGGTCGATTTTAAGATTTTTAATAATTCGATTCAGATAGGAGAACGGAGACATGGCCGCAGAACACTTCTTCAGGATATTTCCCTTTCAGATAAAATAAAAATATCTTACAAGGATAATGTGTTCTCTTTCGAATTTTCAGCCTTGAATCAATTCCTTTCTGAAAAGTGTCAGTATGCTTATAAAATGGAAGGAGTGGATAAAGATTGGGTGGTAGTCCCTTCCTCCAGAAGATTCGCAAGTTACACAAATTTAGAAGGGGGAGATTATGTCTTCAAGGTGAAGGCATCAAATTGCGATGGCGTTTGGAGTACAGCACCGACCGAGTTGCATATTACCATTATCCCTCCATTTTGGGAAAGACTTTGGTTTAAAATCTTGTTTTTGATCCTTATTGTATTATCTGTTATTAAGTATATTCAGTATCGTACCCGGTATTTGCAGAATCAAAAGAAAAAGCTTGAGAAACTTGTTCATGAGCGCACTGCCAAGATCGAAGAACAAAATGAAGAGTTGCAGGTTCAGGCAGAACATCTTTTAAAAGCAAATCAGAATCTGGAACTACGACAGCAACAGATAGAAGGTCAGAAAGCAGAACTTGAAATGAAAAATACCAAGATCTTGCTTCAACGGGATGAATTGGTTCGACTGAATAAGAAAGTGAAAAGGATCAATAATTTGCGATTACGTTTTTTTACCAATATCTCGCATGAATTCAGAACACCATTGACTCTGATACTTGGTCCGATTGAATCTTTGTCAAAAGCATTGGAACATGATCAGAATTCCATTAAATCATTAAACATTATTAGTCGGAATGCACAACGTCTTCTTCATTTGATGAATCAACTGATGCTGTTTAGAAAAATTGAAGAAGGGAAAATGGAATTGAAAGTTACTTCAGGTAACTTAAATGATTTTGTAGAGACGGTATTCCATTCATTTGATGATCTTGCTTCTCAGCAGCAAATTTCATACACGATTTCTGTAGATCCGGTCAAGGAAGAAACTTGGTTTGATGAAGAAAAATTTGAAATTATTTTGTATAACCTTTTGGCAAATGCTTTTAAATATACTCCGGTAGGAGGAAAGATTTCATTAAAACTTTCCTATAAACAGGAAGTACTTGAAGAGGGAAAATTAAAACCTCAGAAAGTCATGAATCTGGAGATTGCTGACTCTGGAATCGGAATAAGAAACGACGATCTTGAACACATATTCGATCGTTTTTATCGGGTTAGTTCTAAAGAGAATCAGAAGATTCAGGGGACGGGTATCGGACTATCATTGACTCATGAACTTGTCACTGCGTTAAGAGGTAAAATCAATGCGACGAGTACGGTTGGCTCGGGAACCGTATTCAGGATTACGATCCCCTATTCAAAAGATAGTTTTAAAGAGGATGAATTGACGGCAGGTTTAACTGACCGGCAGTTTAATCTTCGGAGTCAGGTAGATCAAATTGCCCGTGAGATTAAAAGTTCAAAAGAAGAAGAGAGTTTGATTGAGAATACTGATCAAAAAGCGAAACCAATTTTATTGATTGTAGACGATAATTACGACTTGCGCTCATTCTTGTATCAGAACTTTAAAAATGATTATCGGGTGATGGTTGCGGAAAATGGCCGGGAAGGATATGAGATTGCTCAAAAATATATCCCTGATTTAATTATTAGCGATGTCATGATGCCGGTGATGGATGGACTTGAATTTTGCAGTCGGGTGAAGAAGAATATTTATACCTGTCATGTCCCGGTAATTTTACTTACAGCTAAAACGTTTGTTGATAACTGGATTGAAGGATTAGAATCCGGTGCAGATGATTATATTCCTAAGCCATTCAACCTTAAAGTCCTTCAGTTGAAAGTGAATAATCTGATTGAATCCCGAAAGAAATTCAGAGCAATTTTTAGCCGGGAGATCAAGCCAGATCTTGAAGTCGCTGCTTCTTCAACCCTTGATAAACAATTTTTGGCTAAATTATATGAGATTCTTGAACGGAAATATTCCGATCCGGACTTGAATCTTGATCAGTTAGCTTCTGAAATGTGCGTGAGCCGAAGCTTGTTATATAAAAAGGTGAAAGCTCTGACGGATTATTCGGTGGTTGATTTTGTAAATCTTTTCCGTCTGAAGAAGTCGGTAGAGTTGTTAATTAAGAAGGAAAAATCGATATCTGAAATAGCCATTCTTTCCGGCTTTAGTGATCCGAAATATTACAGCCGGATTTTTAAGAAAGTTTATGGAACTTCCCCAAAAGATTATGTGAGTGAATAATACTCTTATTCCTTACGTAAAAGTGGATTTTTAAGTCCTTTAGGTATTTTAATAGATTAAAATACAATGCTTTACTACATATGTCAAATCGTCCACTCAATGTGAGGATTTGTCCACCCAGTCCGGTATCGGATTAACTAATTTTAACGTACTAACAAAAAAATCCGTTTCCTATGAAGAAGAATTTGCAGAAGTTGTTTCTGCTTTTATTGCTTCTTGTTATAACTGGAGTAGTAGAAGCGCAAAAGATTACAGTAAAAGGTAAAGTCATTGATCAAGCGACCAATTCGAGTATGCCGGGTGTAAATGTCGCAATAAAAGGTAAACCGATCGGGACCATTACAGATGCTGATGGAAAATATTCATTAAGCGTCCAGAAGGGAGAGGTGTTGGTTTATTCTTTTATAGGATATAAATCCTTAGAACGACCCGCTACCAAAGATTTGATTGATGTGGCATTATCTGAAGAAAAGAGAGACATTGACGAGGTCGTCGTAATTGGTTATGGTACTGCTAAAAAGAAAGACCTGACCGGCTCTATTTCAGTAGTCAATATGAAAGATGTTGCAAAAGTTGCAACAAATGATATTACCAAAGCAATGCAGGGTCAGGTTGCTGGTGTTCAGGTTCATGGTAGTGGAGAACCAGGTGCAGCACCTCAGGTTAAGATCCGTGGTGTGGGTTCTTTTGGTAATAGTACTCCTCTTTATATTATTGATGGAATTGTCTCTCCAATCAATGATTTCCCGATTTCAGAAGTTGAAACCATGCAGGTATTGAAAGATGCTTCTGCTTGTGCAATTTATGGCTCGCGTGCTGCCAATGGAGTTGTAATTATTACAACCAAACGTGGTAAAAGCGGAAAAATGAAGGTCGATTACAATGCCTATTATGGTATCCAGAATGTAGCAAACCGATATGATGTTTGTAATACCCAGCAATATCAGATGTTGGTGAATGAAGCATCTGTTAATGCTGGTGTGGCGCTTGTTCCGGGTAACGATCCGAGTTCACCCAGTTATATCTCTAATGTGAATACAAATTGGCAAAGTGAAGTGCTGAAGACAGGGAAGATACAGGAACATAATATTAACGTATCTGGTGGTGCTGAGAATTCTAACTACAATGTTTTATTGAATTATTTTGATCAGAGTGGAACAGTTCAAGGACCTGCTCCTCATTATACCCGTTATTCGTTCAGTGTAAATTCCGATCATAAACGTGGTAAATTTAAATTCGGTGAATCATTGCTGTATTCAAGAGCTGACCAGAAATTCATGACCTTCCTGCATGATGGGAACATGTTACTTGATATGGTGAAAGCTATACCAACTATGCCGATTTATGATTCTAACCGTTTAGGAGGATACGGTGGCGCTGATAACCAGATTCAAAAGGCCATTACGTTAAATGTAATAGGGGTGAATAATCTTTTGAAGAGTACTACCCAACGTTTCCGTTTCCTTGGAAATGCTTACGGTGAATATGAGTTTATTCCCGGACTGAATTATCGTGCCAGCTTAAGTTATGAACGCGTCGATTATCGCGATTTCAACTTTATTCCTGAATATGACTTGGGATGGTTCTTCCAGAATAGTGTTTCTAAAATGAATGATAACAGGGGGAATGGCAACACCCTTACATTTGAACAGACCCTTACCTATGATAAAACTTTTGGGAAGCATAAGTTTACAGCGATGATCGGAAATACCGATTTGGATGCCCATAATTCAGTTTTGAATGGTCATGCCGAGAATTTCTCTAAACCTTATTTCTATGAATTAAGTCAGGGAACCAGCGGAATATCTGCTACTTCATACGAAGCACAGTCACGTCTGTTGTCATATTTTGGCAGATTGAATTACAGCTATGATGATAAGTATCTGTTGACAGCTACTATTCGCCGTGATGGTTCTTCTCGTTTTGGGAAAGATTATCGTTGGGGAAATTTCCCTTCAGTTGCTTTGACCTGGAAGATGCATAACGAAGAGTTCATTAAAAACCTTCCATTCATCAGTCAGATGAAACTAAGAACCAGTTATGGCGAATTGGGGAATATGGAAATCGGCGACTATCGTTACAGTGCCTATATCAATCCTTACGCTCATGCTGTTTTTAATAATGTTCTTGCCCCTGGATCAACTCAGGTAGAATTCGGAACACCTGACGTTCATTGGGAATCTAAGAAATCAGCTAACGTTGGCTTGGATCTGGGATTCTTGCAGGATAAGTTTTTCTTAACAGCTGAATATTACAATAACAGAATCTCTGATATGTTGGTCCAGGTTCCAATTCCTGAATCTACAGGTGTATATAGTTGGAAATCGCCATGGATTAACGGAGCTTCTATGAGAAATACTGGTTTTGAATTTGAATTTGGATACAGAAAAGTGGACGGTGACTTCCATTATACCATTAAAGGAAATATCTCTACATTGAAGAATAAAGTACTTTCTTTGGGATATGGAGATAATCCAATATACGGGAATGGCAGCAGAACAGCAGTCGGATCGTCTGTCGGAGAATTTTATGGTTTTGTGATTGATAAGATGTTCCAAAATAAATCGGAAATTGATCAATTGAATGCTGCATCTCCTACAGGGATCTATCAAAACATTTTAACCTCTCCCGGTGATTATAAATTCAAAGACATTAACGGACGTGATGCTAACGGTAAATTAACCGGTAAACCGGATGGTAAAATTGATGATGATGACCGGACCTATCTTGGAAGTGCAATTCCTAATCTTACCTTCGGATTGAATTTTAGTGCTTCTTATAAAGATTTTGACTTTACGTTCGTTGCAAATGGTGTCTCAGGAAACAAAGTCTTCAATGCAATTCGTGTATCCCTTGAGAATGGGGCAGGCTATGATAACTATTCAACCAGAATGTTAGACCGTTGGACTCCTCAGAATACCAATACTGATATTCCACGAGTTGTAATGTATGATCCGAATAATAACAGTCGGTTTTCTGCTAGATGGCTTGAAGATGGGAAATACCTAAAGATCTCTAATATTCAGCTGGGGTATACGCTTCCCAAAACGCTAACCGATAAAGTGAATATTTCAAGTTTAAGAGTTTATTTGTCCGGACAAAATGTTTACACATTCACAAAATATACAGGTTTTGATCCTGATTTTGGGAATGATGGATTATTTGATCGCGGTGTTGACCATGCTTCTGCTCCGAATAAGGCTTTCAATGCTTATAGCGGTGGATTGCCTAATCCGAGAACATTTTTGCTGGGTGTTCAATTAGGCTTCTAATCAATTGTTAATCTTTTCCTGAAATTCTAAATGAAAAATCTATGAAAATTAAAAAATATATTACAATTGCAGCTGTTACACTTCTTCTATTTACCGGCTGCAACAGTGACTGGCTTCAATTATCAAATCCGAATCAGCAGACTACTGATACATTTTGGAAAACAAAGGATGATGCAGTAAAAGGAATCAATGCGATTTATCAGTCACTCTATTACGATGGTTCTTACTTGCGTTTTTGCCAGCTTGCTCTTGATTTAAGAGCTGATGATATTGTCGGGGACAGTCCTTGGGATGTCATGCACAATACGGGGGCCTTCTCTTTGCCAAATAATGCGATAATGCAGGAATGGTTATGGGTCGTATTTTATGGTGGAGTATATAGAGCTAATCAAGCGATTGCCAACATCGATAAAATTGATATGGATCAAACATTGAAGAATCGCTTGAAAGGTGAAGCTTTATTTCTGAGAGGCTTGTATTATTTTCACCTGATTAACTTCTTTAATAACATTCCGTTAATTACAACGCCATTTGAGAAAGCTGCAGATTACTATACACCGCAGAGTAGTCCTGAAGCTGTATGGAAACAGATAATTAGTGATTTTGATGAAGCTTCGAAATTGCTCCCTGTTTCTTATACCGGTAACGATTTGGGTCGAGCCACCAAAGGCGCAGCATTGGGTTATTTGGGAAAATCTTATCTTTTCAATAAAAGGTACACGGAAGCTGCTGCTGCTTTCAAATCAGTAATGGATTTGAATGTTTATGGGCTGATGGATAACTATCGTGATAACTTTACTGAGAAATATGAAAACAATAAAGAATCGCTCTTCGAAGTTCAATTTTCTCGCGATGCCGGCGGTACTGTTTTAGGGTGGGTAGATGCTCCCGGTCCGGATTGGAGCAAAACTACTGCAAGGGCAATTACTTATGGACCTGAAAACTTTGGGTTCTCGGATGTAATCCCTTCACGCTGGATCTTTAACGAATTTCAGGTAGAAAAAACAGTAGATGGAAATGCTGACCCTCGCCTCCAGGCTTCAATGTTCTATAACTATCCGGGATGTACGCTTTATGGAAAATCATTTCAGGATGTTTATGCAAACGACCTTACCAAGATATTCCCCAGAAAGTATGAAAATGATGATTCAGGTCGTCCGGATGAATTTGACTGGCGTTCAGGAATCAATGAACGATTGATGCGCTATTCTGATATTTTGTTGATGTATGCAGAATGTTTGAATGAACTTGGACGTACTTCTGAAGCTTACGACTATGTCCAGCAGGTACGCGACCGGGCTAAATTACCTGATCTGAAAACTACGAAGCCTGGTATGTCAAAAGAACAAATGAGAGATCAGCTTGCTCATGAGAGAGCTCTTGAATTCTGTTTTGAAGGCCATCGTTTTGATGACATCCGTCGCTGGGGATGGTTACAAGATCCACAGAAACTGAGTGAACTGAAGCAACATGACGCTGAGTTTAATGGCTATGTTCCTGGTCGTGAGTATTTCTCAATTCCACAACATGAAATTGAGACGAATAAGACTCTAAAACAAAATACTGGATATTAATTGTTGCGAAATGGAATGCAGGATAGCTGAATTCTGTCCTGTATTCTTTTCATCTTATCTTAAATTATAGTTTTCATGAAGAACAAATGGAGACTATCTGGGCTTGCTATGCTGCTCATGAGTACTATTGTGACTGCACAAGGACAGATAAATATTGTTGTCGATGCCGGGAAGCCGGGAGCTAAAATAAATCCAAATTTATATGGTGTCTTTTTTGAAGAAATTAATCATGCAGGTGAAGGCGGATTATATGGCGAGCTGATTCGGAACCGTGACTTTGAGGCGACTAAAGAGCCTGAAGGAACAACACGCGTGGGAGATTATATTTTCTCTCCACAGGGATGGAAACACTTTTATGTCAAACCTAAAAGTCTTGAAGGATGGAGGATGGAAACAGCGGGTAATGCCAGGGCTCAGATCAGTCAGGTTATTGAATCTCCGCTGAATAAGAACAATCCTCACTCTATGAAAGTTGAGATTTCGAATCCTTCTCAGGATGGGATAAGAATTATAAACGACGGATTCTGGGGAATTGCCATACGTGAAGGCGAAACTTATAATTTGTCGTTTTATGCACATGCAGCGAATGGCTTTGATGGAAATGTCAAGGTTGCGCTATTGAATGAGAAAGGAGAGATCATTGATTCTAAAATGATTAGTGGAATCAAGGGCTCCTGGAATAAATACCAATGTTCTTTTATTGCGAAAGCTGGCTGTAAAAAAGGCTCTTTTGTCGTAATTCCTCAGAGCAAAGGAACATTATGGCTGGATGTTGTTTCTCTTTTCCCTGAAAAAACATTTAAGGGCAGAGTAAACGGCACCAGAAACGATGTTGCACAACGAATTGCCGATATTAAACCCGGATTTGTCAGATTCCCAGGAGGATGTATTGTTGAAGGGGTTACTCTTGAAAACCGGTGGCAATGGAAAAATACGATTGGTGATATTGCACAACGTCCGGGACGATGGATGTTATGGGATTACCATTCGACAGAAGGAATGGGTTTTCATGAATATCTTCAATTCTGCGAAGATTTAGGCTGTCCTGCCATGTATGTATTTCCGGTCGGGATGACCTGCCAATTTCGAAATAGTAAAATTGTAGATGTTAAAGCCCTTAAACCGTATATTGATGATGTACTCGATGCGTTGGAATATGCTTTGGGACCGGTAACTTCGAAGTGGGGGGCCTTGAGAGCTAAAAACGGGCATTCTAAACCTTTTAATATTGAATATCTTGAAATAGGGAACGAGAATTATGGCCCTGTTTATCAGGATCATTACAATTATTTCTATAAAGCACTTAAACAGAAATATCCCCAATTAAAGATGATTGCCTGTACCGATCCCGGTATGCGCGAAACTTTTAAAAGATCAGATCTGCCTGGTATTACTCAGCCTGTAGAAATGATTGATGAACATTTCTATGAAAGTCCTGATTTCTTTTATAAGAATTCAACCCGTTATGATCAGTATGACCGGAAAGGGCCTAAGGTTTATGTGGGTGAGTTTGCAGTTAAAAAATGGGATAATACTTTAATCGGGACATTAGATGCGGCCATTGCAGAAGCAGCTTTTTTGACCGGATTGGAAAGGAATGCCGATATTGTAGAGCTTACCTCATTTGCTCCTACGTTGGTCAATGTAAATGATCGGAACTGGAATCCCGACCTTATTTCTTACGATTGTTCCAAAACGTTTGGGAATCCTACTTACCATGTCTTAAAACTGTTCTCCAATAATGTGCCTGCCCGTGTACTGCCGGTGCAGCATGATTATCAGAATGATAAAATCGAAGTGCCGGATACGGGCTTGGGAATGGTTGGATTTACGAATCCCGGAGATGAATGTGAATACAGGAATGTAACTGCGGTTATCAACGGAAAGTCATTTAGCGAGAAAGAGCTTTTCAATGTTGAAACGCTACAGGCTAAAAAAGGAGAAGCTTGGGTTGTCGGGAAAACGGCTTATACTGAACTCAAATTTAATGATGCGGTTTACGATTTTGCCGGTAAAAAGCAATGGAATGATTATACCCTGACCTTACAGGCAAAAGCAAATAAAATAGAAGATCTGGAAGGTTTTACGGTCCTTTTCTATACAACCGGATTAAACAAACACTATAAATGGAATATCGGACGCTGGCATCGTTATAACTGGCTTCAGTGGTATGATAATGGCTATGAATCTTATTTCGGACAGAAACCGGGGAATGTAGTTCCGGGTAAGTGGTATACCATAAAGATACAGGTAAAGGGCGATGATATCTGCTGTTACCTGGACAATAAGCTGGTGCATCGTGTTAAAGCTCCCCGTAAGGTCATTCCGGGAGTGTATACTTCTGCAGGTGAGACCGAGCACGGAGAGGTTATTTTAAAAATGGTGAATGCTAAGGATACTGTACAAGATGCACAAATTCAATTAAAGAATGCAAAAGGAATTGAGAATTCAGGAGAAGAAATGATTTTAACGGCAAGCGATCGCTTTGCTGTGAATTCTCTGGAAGATCCTGAAAAAGTATCTGTGCAGACTAATAATGTGAGCGGATTGGGAACTTCTTTTAATTATAAGCTTTTACCCCATTCGGTGACTGTCTTGAAATTAAAGAAAAGCGAATAGCAGAGATGGATTTCTTCCTGCGGGCAAATGCCGGATGAAGAGTAATCCTGAAAGGAGATGTTTTTTGATTGATATTAAAAATAGCTGATACTGAATTTATGAATAATCGAGTGATGAAATATCTTGTTTTTGTAACAGGTTTAATCCTTTCAGGAATATTTGCCTCTCAGCAGGCATGCTCGCAGGATGCAATTATGAATTCACTGAAAACTCATTCTGACGATTATACTCAATTTTCGAGTTTGTCAAACCGTTCCCATTGGGGAACTTATAATGTACATGATCCTGCCTGTATTAAAGTGGGAGAATATTTTTATCTGTATTCTACAGACGCAATTTATATTCCCGAGGGAAGGATATTTAAGGATGACTCTGTAAAGATGGGGCATATCCAGGTACGAAGATCCAAAGATCTGGTCAACTGGGAATTTATGGGATGGGCTTTTGAGCAAATTCCACAAGATGCCGCAATGCATATTCGCACTCATAATAATGGCAAAGGGGCAGATGGAATTTGGGCACCGTATATCATAAAGGTTGGAAAAGAATTCAGGTTGTACTACGCGGTATCTGCTTTCGGAAAGAATGTCTCCTATATCGGGTTAGCTGTATCTAACAGTCCAATGGGACCCTGGAAACTTCGGGGGCCTGTAGTAAAAACAACTTCGGCAGATGTCATGAATGCAATAGATCCTACTGTGATCCGGGATGAAGCATCCGGAAGAACCTGGATGATTTATGGATCTTATTTCGGGGGAATCTATTGCGTTGAATTAAATCTGAAAAGTGGATTGTGTGCAAAATCCGGGGATAAGGGAACATGTATTGCCAAACGCAAAGAGGGAGATGCGAAGATTATTGAAGCTCCGGATGTTATTTATAATCCTGAATTGAAAAAGTACTATTTGTTTGTTTCATATGATCCTCTTTTTACACATTATAATGTAAGGGTCGGGCGATCTGATAAGCCTGAAGGTCCTTATTATGACTTCTTTGGAAATGATATGGCTGAACCGGTAGATCATTTGCCGACGCTGACGTATGCTTATCGTTTCGAAAACCATCCCGGATGGGCGGGAGTTGCTCATTGTAATGAGATCAATGACCGGGGAAGATATTTCATGTTCCATCAGGGCCGATTAGCTCCTGATAATCTGCAACTGAATCTGCATGTACGTGAAATGGGCTGGCTTCCTTCCGGATGGCCGGTCGTGTCGCCTGAACGGTTTGCCGGAACCGGATTGGTAAAAGCCAGTAAGGAATCGTTACAGGGAGATTGGGAGGTGATTTTCCTGAATGATATTTCAGATTCAGTGCGGTTGTGTCAGGGACAAATCCCTCCGGGCGGATGGAGTTATAGCCGCAAAGAGTTTAATAATTCTATGCCTGTTCATTTCTCATCGGACGGGACCCTTGAGTTGAATCAGTTTATCAATTGGAATCTGAATGGGGATAATTTGATTGAATTCAAAACGAAGGCAGGAGAAAAAGTATATGCAATACTTTTTTCTGCTTACGACTGGGAGAATAAAAAGGAGACAATTGTATTCAGCGGCATCGCACCATCCGGTTATTCTTTCTGGGGTAAAAAGATCAAATAAGACAGTTTCTAAGCCTCATTTGTAGCGATTTCGATCAATGAAATCCGATAACTTAATCCTATTGAGAAGCTTATCATGAATCCCTTTAAAGGAAGAAAGTTGTGTGGTGTGCGTAATATGTAGAAAATCAATTCCTTGTGTTTGTTTTAGGAGGATGAAAAAAAAGTATAAAAAAATAAATAGTACAAAGTACCTTTAAAGATATTTTTTATAGATTTGCTAAAGATCTGAATGAAGAATTTAATTAAGCATCTATAAAAGGAAAATCTTTTTATTCTAAACAGGATAGAAAAGGAATTTTATTTGATGTGAAAAAAATTAAGAATTAATGGCTATAGATTTTTTATATTTCAATACATATCATGTCGCTGTAGACTGTATCATATTTGGTTTTGATGAAGAAGGCTTAAAATTATTACTGTGCAAGCGAAGTTTTGATCCGGAAAAGGGGAAGTGGTCACTCATGGGGGGATTTCTTAATCCGGAAGAATCGTTGGATCAGGCAGCACAGCGGGTGTTGACCCGGATTACCGGATTAAAAGATATCTATTTGGAACAGTTTGACGTATTTAGTGATGTGAGCCGTGATCCTGCGGCGCGCGTAGTGAGTGCGGCATATTATGCTCTGATAAAGATCGGAGATTATAGCAATGATTTGATTGCGGAATTCGGAGCGAAATGGTGGCCGGTCAGTCAATATCCGGAATTAATATTTGACCATGGACAAATGGTTGAAGAGGCATTAGTTGCGTTGAGGCTAAAGGCTAAGCAGGAACCTATTGGATTCGAATTGCTTCCGCAGTTCTTTACAATTCGGCAATTAAGAAGTTTATATGAATCAATATATCAGACTCAGTTAGATCCTGGTAATTTTAGGAAAAAGATACTTTCAATGAAATTATTGGATCAATTGCCAATAAAAGATAAAGAGAATTCAAAAAGGGGAGCTTATTATTATGAGTTTAATCAGCAGAGATATGAACGATTCAAATCCCAGGGATTCTTATTTGAAATGTAATGTTCTTTAATTAATGATTTTGGGAGAAAAATGCTTAATTCATTTGAAACCCGGGAAAACCAATATGAAAGAAAGCATTCTTTATATTGATTGTATGGAAGGAGACATATAATTTTTTTATTCAAATAAAGGTAAATAATACATTTAACACTAACTAGATATTATAAATCCAATAAAACTAAATTATGGCAACATTAGATTGGTTCATTTTTGTACTCTTTTTCTTCGGACTGGCAGGTATTGTTATCTGGGTTCTGAAAAATAAGAAAGAAGATACCAGCGATTATTTTTTGGCTGGTAGAGATGCAGGCTGGATTGCCGTAGGGGCATCAATATTTGCTGCAAACATTGGATCTGAACACCTGGTAGGGCTTGCAGGTGCAGGGGCACAGAGCGGGATGGCGATGGCTCACTGGGAAATGCAAGGGTGGATGATCTTGATTTTGGGTTGGCTATTTGTTCCATTCTACGAACATAGCAAGGTGTTTACCATGCCTGAATTTCTGGAGAAAAGGTTTAACTCAGGTTCAAGATCCTTCCTTTCCGTTATTACATTGATTAGTTATGTGCTTACCAAAGTATCGGTAACAGCTTTTACCGGTGGGATCTTTCTGAAAACTGTTTTAGGAATCGATAGTATGTGGGGCGTTGATTTCTTTTGGATTGCAGCAGTCGGACTTGTTCTTTTAACTGGTGTTTTCACCGTATTGGGAGGGATGAAAGGGATCATGAAGATCTCGGTTGTACAGACTCCTATTTTGATCATAGGATCTATCATCATCTTAATTCTCGGATTGAATAAAGTAGGCGGATGGGATGAAGTTATGAAAGCATGTGGAAACAATATTCACCTGATGCGGCCGGCTACTGATCCTAAATTCCCATGGACCGGTGTTATTTTGGGCGCTGCAATTATCGGTTTCTGGTACTGGTGTACCGACCAGCATATTGTACAGAGGGTTCTTTCTGCAAGAAACCAGACTCAGGCTCGTAAAGGTACAATCTTTGCTGCTTATCTGAAAGTACTTCCCGTTTTCATGTTTTTGATTCCCGGTATGATTGCATTTGCCTTAAAGAAAAAAGGGCTTTTGAACATGCCTGATCCAAACGAAGCATTCCCGTTATTGGTTTCAACGTTGCTTCCAGTGGGGATTAAAGGTATTGTTATTGTCGGGTTCCTTTGTGCTCTGATGAGTTCTCTTGCAGCTCACTTTAATTCTTCTGCTACTCTTTTCACAATAGACTTCTTTAAGATTTACCATCCTGAGGCAAGCGAAAAGAAACTGGTAGTTGTCGGGCGATTGGCCACAGGTGCCGTGGTGCTGTTAGGTTTGGTTTGGATTCCGATTATGCGTTCATTAGGAGCTGTGCTTTATGAATACCTGCAGAATGTGCAGTCTTTGATTGCTCCTGCAATTGCAGCCGTATTCCTGATGGGAGTTTTCAATAAAAAGATTACGCCTAAAGCCGGACATTGGGCATTGATTGCAGGTTTCTGCATTGGAATGTTCCGACTGCTTTTAATGATCTTCAAAGGTCAGTTCAGTGAAACCAGTCTGTTTGGACAATTTCTGGCTGTTAACTGGTTGCATTTCTGTATCTTCCTGTTCTTCTTCTGTATTGTATTAATGGTTGTGGTAAGTTACTTTACTCCAAAACCGACAGCAGAACAACTCGTGGGGCTTACTTATACTTCAACTACCGAAGAACAGAAAGCATCAACACGTAAGAGCTGGAACAAATGGGATGTTATTCACTCATTAGTTGTTATTGGTATTATTGTGATCTTCTATATTTACTTCTGGTAGACAAGAAGTAAAGGGAATAATCAATGCCAATTGAATATTGAAAACGGTTCTAATATAGGTTTCATCAGATAAATCACTCTTATTTATTATTATCCAAGCTTCCGAAGAGATTAAACAAATCATCTCTTCGGAAAGCAGGATAAGATTCTGGCTCGTTAACCGGCGAAATTAAATCCCGGTAAATAAATCCACTTAAAAATATTCATATCATGTTAGAAGAACTCAAAGAGCGAGTTTGTATAGCCAATAAACAGTTGGAACAGTACGGACTGGTCAAGCTTACATGGGGCAATGTGAGTGGGATTGACATAAATCGGGAACTAATCGTTATCAAACCAAGTGGCGTTTCTTTTGAACGATTAACTCCGGATGACTTATGTGTTGTTGATTTGAACGGGAAAATAGTGGAAGGGAAACTCAATCCTTCTTCTGATTTACCGACACATCTTGTTTTGTATCGACATTTTAATTCAATAGGAGGAGTCGTTCATACTCATTCGACTTATGCAACAGCATGGGCACAGGCAGGGAAAAACATCCCTGTTTTAGGAACGACTCATGCGGATTCATTTTATGGAGACGTTCCTTGTGCCAGAGGACTTACTCCCCAGGAAATCAATGAAAGCTATGAACATTCAACCGGAGAGGTGATTGTTGAAACTTTCGCAAATATTGATCCGGATGCTGTTCCTGGAGTAATTCTTAAAAATCATGGTCCTTTTACCTGGGGTAAGAATCCGGAGAAGGCACTTGAAAATTCTGTAATCCTGGAAGAATGTGCAAAACTGGCATACTATTCCTTACAGATTAATCCCAATATACAGATGGATCAGAATCTCGTTGAAAAGCACTATCAACGGAAACACGGGAAAAACGCTTATTACGGACAAAAATAGAGAATACACTATAATGGAAAAGAAATATGTAATTGGAATGGACTATGGTTCCGACTCTGCACGCGGAGTGTTAGTCGATGCCAATAGTGGTTCAATCATTGCTACTGCAGTATGCAATTATCCACGATGGACACAAGGCCTGTATTGTGTCCCTGCTGAAAATCAATATCGTCAGCATCCACAGGACTACATTGATGCATTTGAATCAGTAATAAAAGAAATGCTTTCATCTGCCTCGGATGTTGATGTCAATAATATTGTCGGAATTTCATTTGATACGACCGGCAGCACTCCTGCTTTGACCGATGAAAATGGAGTCCCATTGGCTTTATTGCCTGAATATGCAGAAAATCCCAATGCAATGTTCATTCTTTGGAAGGATCATACTGCAATTGTCGAATCTGACGAAATTAATGAGCTTGCCCGTTCATGGCACACCGATTATACCCGTTTCTGCGGAGGTATTTATTCTCCGGAATGGGTTTGGGCTAAAACTATGCATGTGTTGAGAGAAGATCCTTCTCTTTGCGATGCAGCTCATTCCTGGATTGAGATGTGCGATTGGTTGCCGGCTCTTCTTGCCGGAAAAGTTAAACCGACGGAAGTAGTCAGAAGCCGTTGCGCATCCGGACATAAAGCATTGTGGCATGAATCATGGGGCGGACTTCCTCCGGTAGATTTCTTTGAAAAGCTTGAACCAATGCTGGTAAAGCTTTATGGTAATCTTTATAAAGATACTTATACCAGCGATTATTGCGTTGGAAAGCTTTCAGAAGAATGGGCAACCCGTCTTGGTTTAACGACTAATGTATCAGTTGGCGTCGGAGCGTTTGACTGTCACATGGGGGCTGTTGGGGCTGGAATTGAGCCCAATACGCTTGTAAAAGTAATCGGAACTTCGACTTGTGATATTGTAATTTCTCCTTACGATGAAATCGGGGAGAACCTAATCCCGGGTATTTGCGGACAGGTTGATGGATCTGTTGTTCCCGGAATGGTTGGATTGGAAGCCGGACAATCTGCTTTTGGCGATATCTATGCCTGGTTTAGGAGGATGTTGAGCTGGCCGCTGCAACAGCTTCTCAACCAACCGGAATATGCATCTCTCGATGGAAAACTGATTGAAGACCTTCAGGATAAGATGATAGCTGCGCTTACCGAAGAAGCCAAACTGCTTCCTCAGAATGATGTGGTTGCTACCGACTGGTTCAATGGAAGAAGGACCCCTGATGCCAATCATGGCGTAAGAGGAAGCATCTCCGGGATGACTTTGGCTACCTCTGCACCTGAAATCTTTAAGTCACTGGTTGAAGCAACTGCTTTCGGATCAAAGGCAATTGCCGATCGTTTGATAGAAAATGGCGTAAAGATCGATTCAGTAGTCGCACTGGGAGGTATTTCACGCAAGTCGGATTTTGTCATGCAGACACTGGCAAACGTTTTCAACATGAATATCAAAGTTTCTGCTGCTGATCAGGCATGTGCTCTTGGTGCTGCTATGTTCGCTGCGGTTGCCGCCGGTATCCATCCGGATGTTGAAGCTGCACAGAAAGCGATGGGACAGGGGTTTGATGCAGTATACCAACCCGATGCTTCACAGGTGGAATTCTATCAGCGACTTTATGCACGCTACAAAGAGCTGTGTGAAAAGACTGAGAATTTTTAGAAGCTTAGGAAAAAGCATTTAGCATTGTTTAAGCAAATCATGCTAAAGTTTGCCTAAGGTCTTGTCTAATTCTGATTCTTCCATTTCTGAAGTATACTAAATGGAAGAATGTTCTGACAGAAGAGATTGCAGATAAGCTTTGAGTTTAACATATAATTAGCCATTCCGGATGATATTTCAATAATAACATTCGGAATGGCTTTTTTTATCGCTGTATGATTAGACTGTTTAGAAAATTGATCCGTGAAGTAAATTGTATTCAATTAAGTATTTATGACGACTTTGAAGCGGTATTATGCCTCTCATTGTACGGAATTGTCCACTTTTGATATCATTTAATCCACCGGTTTGGAAATTGTTCAGGGAGAGGTTCGACTTTAATAATGAATATTCACCAACAGGTATGCCATTGATGATTGCTGCTTTTGAAGACTGGAATGGTTTACGGTATTTCGGGTAATCGGTGTTTGTGCATTGCTATTTCGCAATAGGTATAATTGCCGAATGAATATTGGGAAATGAGGTGGAAGAAAAGCAATTATTCCGGATTAAACTGGTTGATTGATTCTTTTTGAATACCTTGACTAAAGTTAGTATTTGTGATCTTGAATCCGATTGGACAATGTAGTCCCTCTAACTCCTACCTGGAAAGAATATAACTTCTCCTAATTTCAATTCCCGTTTACAGATCGTTCAGACAAGGTTTGGATATCATTTCGATATAGAGACCACGTCTAAACCACGTCTAAAGGACGAACGAAATACGGTTTTGTTGTATTGCGGTTTTCTTGATGGTGTCATTTTTCACACGGAAGATAAGGGACTATGAGATGCGGATATTGAGGACAAGACCACCCGCGAACAAAAGGAGCTTATCGGGGAATATAATGTGCCCCATGATTAGATCATTAACAAATGTTCTCTTTCTTTCCGCTTTAATTGCTGCATTCACTTTTTAAATTCTGCTGTAACTTCTATAAGTTATCACTTTTTATCCTCGTTATAATGTAAAATTGTTACTTTATTGTTAAATTAATAACTGTTTTAATTTCCGAGGAGTATTATATTAAACAAATTGTTCTCGTCATATTTTT
>JAUZOB010000159.1 GCA_030706665.1 Bacteroidota bacterium | reverse complement strand
GGCCGCTTTAGCTTATTATCCCCAAATTTGGAACAGCGGCATAAATATATTATTATAAATGCATTGACCAAAGTTGCATTTGTATTTTGGATGTCAAAAATAACATTAGACAGAAAACTATTCTGTAACTTTGAATGTAAAGAGGAGTCGCTGAAGATATAACAATCCTCCGGATAGGTGTATGCCTTTATTTTAAGCTCGATTCTGATTCTATAAGTATGCTCACGGGATGGTCAGGCTTGCAAACAGGTCTGTAAGACGATTCGCACAGAGATGTACAAACAAAGGAGCGTCTACGAAACAACAAGGGAGCAACAAGGGAGCAACACCATACTTCGTTCGTCCTTTAGACGTGGTTCAGTCGTGGTTCCTATATCGAAATGATAATCAGATCCTGTTTAAACTCCGTTTGAGTGATGCCGAAAATATAGTGTTGGTATGGTGTTGCTCCTTCCTTTATTTCATTCAATCATATTCATCTAATTCGGGAATAAAGAATACGAATTAATCGTATTGTTGAATATTAATGGCTTTGGGGTGAGTCTGCTTTTCATTAGCGATCTTTGTTTAATTATTCCAGATGAACGTGTTTGCTAATATTCCGGACATTTAGCCTGGTGCTTTTAAAGACCGATGAAATTAATTTATATAATTCAGGGTCGTATTTTTTCAACTGTTTCCTATTGTATATGCCATTATGAACGCCATCTCCGCTTTTGGTCGAACCTACATTAAACCAGGATTGTACCCCTTCAGCCCAGTATTCTGAATAATTACTGCCAGCATAGGTGTTTATCCATAAGCCTTTCTTTTTGGCACCTTCATATAATTTTTTCAGATTTTCATCGAATTCAGGATCTAAACAATTCATTCCCATTTGGTGGATAACATGAGCAAATTCATGCATCAGGATATCTTCTAGGTAGTAGCGGTCGTTATCGTATCCCAATACATTTTCTTCTGCACAACTGACTAATGGACTTTCGATGGTTGCTCCCAATCCACGAGCTCGTTTATCCCAGTAATCTTTAGGTGTTAAATCTCGTTGTTCGGGCATGTCGGTTGTTAACTCCGAAACTGACATTACTCCCAGACGGACTTTATTTTCTACAACCTTCCTTTAAATGTCATGTCTGTATTGACACATCCTTAATATAATTTTTCTTGCTTGTAGAAGGGCTTCATCAGGAACTTTGGACGAAGAAATTATCGGGAGCACATCGGCCATTACACATTTTTTATAGAACGTCGTATCCAGACTGAAAAATTTAATAACTGAATTCGGAATTGGACTTTGAACCTGATTTGCAGGACTCTTGGCATATCCATTCCCTAATAGAAGGGTGATGCATGCAATTAAAAGGATACTATATTTTTTATTCTTCATAGGTGGTAGGTTGATGATGTTAATAATTTATGAACTAAATTGTGAATACTCTTTTGGATAATTTACCGGGGACCTTCCCAAAGAATCCTCTGATTGAATAAAATTTATAAACGATAAAATCATTTAATTCTTTGATAAATTTATCATTTACGGATCTACAGAATAGGACTCAAAAATTGATTTTATGCTTCTGATCAAATTTAATAGTTCAATTTTAAAATTAAAATACTAATATACTTTTATTCCATTAAAAGTGATGGAAGATTTAGCGAAAGGGTCATTGTGTGAATTCACATTTTTTAGAGCTAGATAGACCATTTGAAAAACACATATTCATTATGGTGGTATTGCTGGGAGTGTTAGACTTAGTTTTTGCATCTCGAATTGAATGTGTCGATTTATATTGAAGAATTGGAAATTAATATCCTTGTTTCAATAATTGAAGGACATTGTCATGAGATAAAAAATGAATATTCCGTTGATCCATATGGATAAGATGAGATAAGAAAAGCAGACTGATCAATCTGCTTTTATAATTTTAGGAATGATAGGATCGTATAATCGTAGATGTTTTGCAAGTGTTTTAATCCTGTAATTGTGAGAAAATATAGAATGTATCCGGTTCGTCAAAAAGCTTAAGGATTGTTGCTTTGTGTAAGTAAAGGTAGAAGGGAGTACTTTGTTTTAAGGATACTTGAATTGTTTTTGAATCTTGATAGAATCATTTATGATTCAATTGTATGATTTAAGTCCAAAAAAAGAGGGCCTGCTTAGCCCTCTTTTTATATTGTGTGTAGTTGCTGTTCCATTATCTGATCCTGCGTGGTTGAATATGTCCGAATAAATGCTTCCTGACCAGAGATCAATCAATCTTTATTTCAGCAATGAAAATCGATAGATTGTTTTCTCATTAAATGATTCTTCGGGACGAAGTATGGTTGTCGGGAATTGACTTTGATTCGGAGAGTCTGGGAAATGCTGAGTCTCTAATGCGACTCCTGAATAAGATCCGAATTTTCCATTGAAGTCAGGAATCCAGTAACCTGTATATAATTGCATGCCGGGTTGAGTGGTAAATACCTCAATTTTTCTTCCACATTCCGTGTCTGAAAGGATTGCAGCTTCTCTCAATTCACCTTGTTTGCCGTTAATGACAAAGTTGTTGTCGTATCCTGTGGAAAGAGCCGCCATTTTATCACTGATTTTATGTGCTGTGCTAAAATCGAAAGCGGTTCCGTCAACCGGAAGAATCTCTCCGGTAGGAATTAATGTATCGTCGCAGGGAGTATATGTCAGTGCGTTAATTTTAAGATCGTGTGAAAGGATATTCTTTTTTCCACCATTCAGATTGAAATAGGCATGGTTGGTAAAGTTCGCATGGGTGGTTTTATCCGTTTTTGCTTTGTATGCAATACCCAATTCATTGTCATTGTTGAGGGTATAGGTGACTTCGACTTCCAGATTGCCCGGGTACCCTTCTTCCATGTCTTTGGAGAAGTAAGTCAGTTTTAATCCCACTTCTTCGTCAGTTTTAAAACTTTTATCTTCCCAGATAACGTTATTGTACCCGACGATTCCTCCGTGAAGATGGTTAGGACCATTGTTTATGGCAAGCGTATATTCTTGTCCTTCGAGAGTGAATTTGCCTTTTGCGATACGATTGGCATATCTTCCTACAAGACAGCCGAAGTAGGGGCAGTTCTCTTTGTAAGTATCTGACAGGTACTCCTGAATAGTTTCAAATCCAAGAACTACATTCTCAACTTTCCCATGTTGATCAGGCATCTCGACGGCAGCGATGATTCCTCCGTAGGTGCTGATTCGAACACTAAGTTGATTGTCGTTTGATAAAGTATAAAGTTTGAACTCTTTTAATGAGTTGATTTTACCTTTTTGGGTTAGTTCTATTTTCATGATGTTAGATTTTTCTTCGATATGCAAATTTAATTTTTATCTTGGCTTGACATGATGGTTTGTGAAATTTGGTTAAATTTTACAAATGTGTACTTTTACATCTTCAATTAAACCTTTTGATATCTATGCTTAAAAATCTGATCCATATTGATGAGAATTCTGGTATGCCTAAGTACCGACAGTTGATCAATTCGATTTATCAGGCCATTGATAATGGATTATTGAAAAAGGGTGACCGAATTCCTTCTCTAAATCAAATATGTACTGAATTTAATCTTTCCAGAGATACGGTAATGGTGGCTTTTAATGAGTTAAAAGCAAAAGGTGTCATCAATTCTATTCCAGGTAAAGGTTATTACATCGAAAGTGTAAAGACTGATCTTGAGCAAAAAGTATTCGTATTGTTTGATGAGTTAAATGTTTTCAAGGAAGATTTATATAATTCTTTTTTAAAGCATCTGGATGACAATACCAGCGTTGACATTTTCTTCCATCACTTCAATTTTCAGTTTTTTTCAAATTTGATTAATCAGGTTGCCGGAAAATACACTTCATATATAGTAATGCCTGCTTCATTTGAAGATACGGCACCTTTACTCAGTCAGCTTCCTTCCGATCGTGTTATAATCCTTGACCGTAAAAAGGAGGATTTAGCAGGATATCCGGTAATATATCAGGATTTTGAAGCAGATGTTTATGAGCTTATGGTCGAAGGTCATGAGTTGTTAAAGAAATATTCTAAACTCTGCATGGTTTTTACCGGAGGAAAAGAGCCGGTAGAACGTGTAAAAGGTTTCGAACGGTTTTGCAAAGACTATGGGTTCCCATATGAAATTATCCGCTCTCTCGACAAACATGAGATTAAGGAGGGTGAGGCTTATTTTGTTACTTCCGATCGTAATCTGGTTAAGTTGGTGAATAAAGCAACCGAAAAGGATTTTGCATTGGGACGGAATTTTGGAATCATATCGTTTAATGATACTGTTTTAAAACAGGTTGTTGCAGGTGGTATCACAACTATTTCGACAGATTTTGTTGAGATGGGGAAGAGCCTTGCAAAAATGATTTCTTCCAAAAAGAAAGAAGCACTCAGAAATCCTTCTATGCTGATTGTTCGAGCCTCAATGTAAGTTGTGTTAAATAGAATTCATCTTTCTGAATCGTTTTCTGTGTTTTTACTTCATTGAAAATCAGTGTGATGAAACTTTTAATGTTAAATATTTTGCACATTTGTTTTCGTTTGTAAAATAATTGTAAATTTACCGACCAGTACCTACTAGTAAGAATACTAAAAAATAAAGCTAAGATGGAAATTGTAGATTTAAAAAAGGAATTTGAAAAAATCTATGGAAATGGAGAGTCTGCACTATTTTTCTCTCCCGGTCGCGTTAATTTAATTGGGGAACATACCGATTATAATGGGGGCTATGTTTTCCCTTGCGCATTAACTTTTGGAAGTTATCTGGTTATTCGTAAAAACGATAAAAGCGTTGTTCGCTTTGCCTCCCTGAATTTTGATTTTAAAACAGAGATTGGTCTTGATAAACTCGAAGAAAAAGTATCCGACGGTGCATGGGTTAATTACCCGTTAGGCGTAATGCAGCAGTTTGCACGTAAAGGGGTTGCTTTTGTCGGGATGGATTTATTATTCTATGGCAATATCCCGAATGGCGCCGGGCTTTCTTCTTCTGCTTCGATTGAGTTAGCTACAGCTGTTGCGCTCAATGATCTTTACAACTGCAATCTTGAAATGATGGAAATGGTGAAGCTTGGACAAAGAGCAGAAAACCAATTCGTCGGTGTGAACTGTGGAATTATGGATCAGTTTGCAGTAGGGATGGGAAAGAAAGACCATGCACTTGCATTAAAATGTGATACGCTTAAATGGGAAGCAGTTCCATTGACTTTGGGTAACTATCGCATTGTGATTGCCAATACTAATAAACGTAGAGGATTAGCAGATTCTAAATATAACGAACGTCGTACCGAATGCGATAAGGCCGTTGAATATATCAGTAAAGTAAAACCTATTAAATTCTTAGGGGATATCAATCTTGCTGATTTTGAAGAATTAAAGAATGCAATCCCTGAAGAAGTTGTGATGCGTAGAGCAAGACATGTTGTGTCCGAAAATCAACGCGTAGTGGATGCGATTCCTGCATTGCAGGCTGGCGACCTTGTTAAATTCGGTCAACTGATGAACGGTTCGCATGATTCTCTTCGTGATGATTATGAGGTTACCGGTGTTGAATTGGATGCACTTGTCGAAGAAGCACGCAAGATTGACGGTGTTATAGGGTCACGAATGACAGGTGCCGGTTTCGGTGGTTGTACCGTTAGCTTGGTAGATGTTAATTCAGTAGATACTTTTATTGCAGAAGTTGGTAAAAATTATAAGGCACGTACAGGTTTGACTCCTGATTTTTATGTTGCAGAAGTTGGAAATGGCGCCGGAAGAATTAACTAATTTATTATTTATTGAATCTCATGAGTGAATTTAATCTGATTGATCATCCGCATAGAAGATATAATCCGCTAAACGGAGAATGGATCCTTGTTTCACCACATCGTGCAAAACGTCCATGGCAAGGACAAGTAGAGAAAGTTGTTGAAGATGTCCGCCCAAAATATGATCCTAAATGTTATCTCTGTCCCGGTAATGAACGTATCGGAGGTCATATCAATCCAGAATATACAGAACCATTTGCTTTCGTAAATGATTTTAGTTCGTTGCTGAACGACACTCCGGAAGGAAGTTGGACTGATGGGGAATTATTCAAGGCTGACAGTGAGCAAGGGATCTGCAAGGTAATTTGCTTTTCTCCCCGTCATGATCTTACAATCCCTCAGATGGAGGTTGACGAAATTAAGCCCGTAATCGATCTGTGGCAGAAAGAATACAATGAATTGGGTGCAATTCCTTTTATCAACTATGTTCAGATTTTCGAGAATAAAGGAAGCATAATGGGATGTAGTAATCCTCATCCTCATGGTCAAATCTGGGCATCAAAAGCAATTCCGGTAGAGCCGGAGAAAGAGAGTATCCGCCAGTTGGCTTATTTTGAAAAACACGGAAGGACTCTGCTTGCTGATTATCTTGATGCTGAATTAAAGAAAGAAGTCCGTTTGCTTGCAAGTAATGATCATTTTGTGGCATTGATTCCTTTTTGGGCCGTATGGCCTTTCGAAGCAATGATTGTAAGCCGTAAGCAACTTCAGAGTATTGCTCAGATGAATGATGCCGAGAAACTTGCTCTTGCTGATATCTATAAACAATTAACTGTAATGTACGATAATCTGTTTGAAGTGTCTTTTGCATATTCTGCAGGGATTCATCAGGCACCAACTGACGGGAAGGATCATCCGGAGTGGCATTTCCATATGCACTTTTATCCGCCCTTACTTCGCTCTGCTTCAGTGAAGAAATTTATGGTCGGATATGAGATGCTTGCCAATCCTCAAAGAGATATTACTCCTGAGTTAAGTGCACAGCGTTTAAGAGAATTGCCTAAAGTTCATTATCGCTTAATATAATTGTTGTTGAATCAGAATGTTAAATTAATAGCAAAGGGGACGAAATAGCTCTTATTTTTTTACTTTTGGGAGCTTTGTTTTGGCAGATCGTTATAACACATTCAGATGTGCTCCTTTCTACTAAAAATTAAAAACTAAACTAATAAAACAAGTTTAATTATGGTGCAAACTTTTAATTTGGAATGGATCGACTATACAGTGATGTTGGTCTATTTCGCTTTTGTGTTGGGGATAGGCTGGGCCCTTAAGCGCTACATGAAAGGTGCAAAAGCTTTTCTTGAAGCAGGAAAATCGATGCCTGCCTGGGTAGCTGGACTCGCTTTTATCTCAACAAATCTTGGTGCGCTTGAAGTCATGGGAATGACTGGTTCCGGTGCGAAATATGGTATGCTTACCACTCACTTTTACTGGATTGGTGCAATTCCTGCAATGGTTTTCCTTGCAATTTTCATGATGCCTTTCTATTATGGTTCTAAAGCACGTTCTGTCCCTGAATACCTTAAATTAAGGTATGATGAAAAAACCAGAGGGCTGAATGCAATTCTTTTTGCCGTGATGACTCTTCTGTCTTCAGGTATTTCTATGTACGCTTTGGCAATCTTAATGGAAAAAGTATTAGGCTGGGACTTCAACGTTAGTTTGGTAATGTCTGCTGCTATCGTGCTTGGATATACGTATTTGGGCGGACTTTCTTCTGCTATCTACAATGAAGTATTGCAGTTCTTTATTATTGTCATCGGTCTTTTCCCTCTTGTATTC
>JAUZOB010000158.1 GCA_030706665.1 Bacteroidota bacterium | reverse complement strand
TTATTAGGAAAAGTTTGCATGAATAGAGGTTCTTGCTTAGTTTTGTGCCCTCGAAAGCGGGGTGTAGCTCAGTTGGTTAGAGTACGCGTCTGGGGGGCGTGAGGTCGCTGGTCCGAGTCCAGTCACCCCGACCGCTTAAAAGCCTTGAAAGTAAGCAGTTAACGCACTTTCAGGGCTTTTTTTATGCCCTGTGGTGACGTCTGAAAAGTGCGAAAAAAGGCAAAAAAAGCATAACTTTGTACTAGTGTGATTGCAAAAAGAGTGCAAAAAGAGTGCAAATTTTCGTATGGCAACAGCAGAGATTTACTACGATAAAAGGTATAAAAAGAAGGACGAATCCTATACTTTAAAGTTACGAATTTCCCATAAAAGGAAACAAGACTATATCCCCCTTTCTTGATTTACATGAAGAATATTTCATACCTGAAGCCAGTCTTATATATTACACAACGAACATCTTATCTTGTAAAATACGATTTCTCAAATAACTGATTTGGAAATACACCCTGATCTTTATGAGCACGAATATATTTCAGATGAAGACTGACATATAATCTATATACTTATGGCATTTCGATGCGACTGAAAAAAACGCCAAACAATGATTTGAAATTAATAGAGATATCAGCCCACTATACAATAAAATAGTGAATATTCCGGATGAAGCGATGTCACCTCTAACAAATGCTTCACCGGAATACTCAGCAAAGCAACAAATAAGTGGTAATCCAATTTTTTCTGCGTGACAATTAGCATGAATATTCACATATTGTTTTTAAAACATATCATACGTTCTTGCGTATTATGGTAAAGGGAATGAAATGTTTTAAATGCTGTAAATCTGAGAATTGAAAAGAGTGTATTAATGATTTTTACTATTCATTATAGGGACTCAAGTATAGCATACTTGATTAACCGAAGGGTTTAAAATAATCTAATAACAATATTAATATGGAAAAACCAAGAACTTTTACCCACATCTACGGATACATTGTTTGTCTGGTAGCTATTTCTGTATTCCTTACTTGCACAACAGCAATAGTTACAGCAATCATGAATAAATCCGATCCGATTCACTCAGGGTTTTCCCCACAGAATCTAACCTCGTTCGAAGCCTTTAAACTTGAACAAATCAAAGCTTTTAGCACAAAAGACAGTGAGCAAAAAGAAAAACTATTGCCTGACGATCAAACTTTGCGGAAAATTTATGAAGCCGCCAGAAAAGACAAAATCGATCAAGTGATTTTTGAATCAAAAAGGTCAATTCTGGTAAACGGAATATTAATCGTTTTTAGCCTTATCCTATTTTGGGTCCATTGGCGTATAGCAAGAAGAAGCAGCAAACTAATTGAAGTAAAAGAAGCTGTAATATGAGCCGATTTTACTCTGTCGTTCTTAGATAGTAAGCGGTTGACTAAATAATATTTAGTCAACCGCTTACGTTTAAAATTATGATCTCTGAACTTATTATAGTAGGCTTAATGAATGATAATACTGATATTTTTACTAATACTGAATTGGAGAAAAAAATCAGCGAGACATAAATTTAAAAATTTCCCTCTCCTCTCTTATTTTCTCAATGGGACCCTTAGTACTACAAATGTTTGTCCTTCCAGATTCAGTTGAATCGTCTTTCCGGATACCTTCAACTTCTTTTCGATAGGAGCAATATTTTCCGGGGCATCTAGAGAATTATATTGTGAAAGTCCTGAAGCGGAAAGGATTTGCATCCGGGCGGTCTTTTGTACCACGGCACCCTTTAGTTCAAGGCTCAGCTTAACAGGAGCTTTAGCTACATTCACCAGTTTAAGAATGATCTCCCCCGACTTTTTATCAACGGAGGCACTGGCATACAAACTATCTTTACCTGCAATCACTGCTCCATTTTCAAGAATTTGTATAACATTCGATCCATTATTGGTAGAATACAATTTCTGAACGAAATAATTGGGAGTCGCTACAGAATTCAAATTATCGAACCAAATAAGATCCGGATTCCATTGCCATGCATTGACATGAGCAAAAAGCGGAGCATAAGAAGCCATTTGTACAACATCTGCATTTCTTTCCAGACCTGTCATAAAAGCTGCTTCCGAAAGAGCGCTTTCCCAGTTGTTTCGAGAAATCGGATTGGAATCACCTTTGGTATGTGACGCATACTCTCCTGCAAATACTTTAGGACCTTTCCGGTCATAGTTATCATACCTTGAGGCATTTTTCAAAAACCAATCCGGACTCCGATAGTAATGTTCATCAACCAGATCTGCTTTTGAGTTCTTCAGCTGTCTCCATGCATAGTTGAACTCTTCACCTTCAGGATCTGGTCCTGCACCTGAAACAAGCTTAATCTGAGGACACTTCTCTTTCAGCACCTTTTCAAACTTCCAATAACGTTCAAAATATTGTTCTCCCCATTGCTCATTTCCAATCCCTACCATTTTAAGATTGAATGAAGCCGGATGTCCCATTTCGGCTCTTATTCTTCCCCACTTACTGATAACAGGGCCATTAGCAAACTCTATTAAATCCAGTACATCCTGAATAAATGGATCAAGTTGGTCCATTGGGGCAATTTCACCGGAATTAAATTCGCATGCCATTCCACAATTCAGAATAGGCAATGGTTCGGCACCGATATCCTCCGCCAATTGAAAGTATTCAAAGAATCCTAAGCCTAACGACTGAAAATAATCAGGGGTAAGACGATACTTTAACTCTGTATTCCAACGATTAAAATTCAGTTTACGATCTTCGGGCTTACCAATCGTGTTTTTCCACTGATAACGTTTATCCAGCGTATATCCTTCAACAACACACCCCCCGGGGAAACGGATAAAACCAGGTTTCAGATCGGCAAGTTTCTGTACCAGATCAGCCCGAAGTCCATTCTTCCGGTTTTTCCAGGTATCTCTGGGGAAAAGAGAAATAAAATCAAGATCAATCTTTCCGATTCCATCAACCAATACTTTCAGACAAGCATGCGAGTGTGTGGCAGATGATTTCAGCACCAGAGAATATTTGACCCAATCCTTAGAAAATCCTTCCGCTTTGACGGAAGCAAAAGTTTTCCCATCCGGGTCAGAAAGTTCAAATCGAAGTTTCACATTGCTTTTGTCAACTTTGCGGGCATAAAAAGTCAGATCATATAACGCACCTTCCCGGATTCCCATTCCCCGAAATCCTTCATTGAAAAGTCCAAATGCACCATTGCTACTTTCTGAAGAGAGGGTCACATAATGGAGATTAGCAGTATCTTTTTGATTTTTATTCAAAATAAACACCTTGCCTTTACCTTCCCCCTCTTTAATCTTTTTCCACCCCATCAAAGGTTCATAAAACTCAAAAGATCTGTTCTTAACAAGTTCAGCATAGATTCCACCGTCTGCAGCGAAATTGATATCTTCAAAGAAGATTCCCCACATTGAATGCTGAATCTCAGGTCCAGGCTTATTCGCCAATACTGTAAGTTTATGTAATTTTTGAGCTTCAACCTGGGGTAGCCCCATACCTACATAAAAAGCGATCAGAAAAATGATTATTCCTTTTAACATACTAATGTGTTGCATTTTATTTTGCTATGAATATTCTGAAACGAAAGCGCTCTATTCCTATCTCAGAAACAGGAGGCTATAAAAGTACAATTTACCCTATATAATCCAATCTATTGACTTCAATTTTTAAAATAATTTTAACAACCAATAATTCCAGCTCTCAGTCAATATTTTTTATTCACAACTACGTTAAGTGCATTTCGTCCTGAATGATTCAAAAAATCACTCTTCCATACACAAAATATTTATCTTTTATGCAAAAGTTTATCTTTTTTACGTTTACCCCCCTCCTTTATCCCACCCTTCCAATATTAAATATTTCTTTACAATAATTTCACTTTTGAATATTCATTAAAATCAAATGTATGAATATGCATTTCAACCTACGACACTAAAGAACAAATATTTACACAAAGTAAAACATTGTTAAAATCTTATTTTTATAAATTATAAATTACAAAACAATCTAAATTTTGTCATCTTGAGATAGCAAAACGACCTACTTTTGTATATATTTGTTTGCAAATATTGAAAAGTGGAGAATTTTTATCAGATACATGAATCATTAATCAGCAACTCAAGAGGGATTATTCAACGTGAATTGCTCAATGAGATCGACTGGTCTAAACGTCTCATCGGAATCAAAGGGTTTCGGGGAGTCGGAAAGACTACTTTTCTAATCGATTTCATCAGAGCACACCATGCAGAAGACAAAACTTGTTTATACGTTAATCTCAACGACTTCTACTTCACACGTCGAAAAATCATCTCATTCGCTGACGAATTCCACAAAAGAGGAGGAAAAGTCTTAGTCCTTGATCAATTACATAAATATCCTGAATGGAGTCATGAATTAAGAGAGTGTTACGATCAGCTTTCTGACCTGAAAATCGTCTTTAGCTCTTCTCCTGTATTACGAATTAAGGAAGGAAATGATGAGCTCAAAGAGATCGCTCACATCTACCACCTTGAAGGGCTTTCATTCAGAGAATATCTCAACTACCGCACCGGAAATAACTTCCCGAGAATATCATTCAATGACATCATTGATGGGCACGAAGAAATCGCAAGAGACGTATCATTAAAGGTAAAACCATTGGCTTTCTTCAATGAATACCTGAAGAACGGATATTATCCATACTTTCTTGAAAACAATGACTTTTATAACGATAATCTGTTAAAGCACATTAATATGGCTTTGGAAATTGATGTAACTTATCTGAACCAGATCGAACTTCAATATCTGCCAAAGCTTCGAAAGCTACTCTACACCATTGCGAGTCAGGTTCCTTTCAAACCGAATGTCAGTCAGTTAAGCACTGAAATCGAGACCTCAAGAGCAACCATAATGAACTATCTTCGGTATCTGAAGAATGCAAGACTGATTAACCTTGTCTACTCCAATGGTGACGAAGAAGAAATGAAGAAACCTGAAAAGGTGTTCCTGCAAAACAGCAATTTGATCTATTCTGTCAATCCGGGAAATGTAAACACACGAAATCTGCGTCAGTCTTTTTTTGTGAATCAGGTGGGATACCAGAATCAGATTAAAAACTCAAAAGTCGGGGACTTTAAAGTCAATGGTCAATATGACGTTACCGTCGGTGGAAAGTATACACGATCAAAAGAAGGATATGCCGCAGCAGACAGAATTGAAACAGGGAGTGACAAAACAATCCCTCTTTGGCTGTTTGGCTTTCTGTATTAAAAAATAAATAAAAGAATAGAATAAAAAATAAAATCTAAACTTCAAAAGATGGCAAAGGAAAAAAAGTTTATTACATGTGACGGGAACTACGCAGCAGCGCATGTCAGTTACATGTTTAGTGAGGTAGCTTGTATCTACCCCATTACTCCTTCGTCAACCATGGCTGAATATGTTGACGAATGGGCAGCCAGTGGTAAGACAAATATGTTCGGACGTCCGGTACGTCTTGCAGAAATGCAAAGTGAAGCAGGTGCAGCAGGTGCTGTTCACGGTGCCTTACAGTCAGGTGCTTTGACCTCTACCTATACCGCTTCTCAGGGATTGCTTCTGATGATCCCTAACATGTACAAAATAGCCGGTGAGTTATTACCTTGTGTATTCCACGTCAGTGCCCGTGCTTTGGCATCTCATGCACTGAACATCTTCGGAGACCACAGTGACGTATATGCAACACACCAAACAGGTTTCGCAATGTTATGCGCCGGTTCGGTACAGGAAGAGATGGATCTTGCAGGTGTCGCACATCTTGCAACCCTGAAATCAAGAGTTCCTTTCACTTCTTTCTTCGACGGATTCCGTACTTCACACGAAATACAGAAAATTGAACTTCTCGATAAAGATGTATTAGCTCCTCTGGTTGACCAGGACGCAATTCAGGCTTTCAAAAACAGGGCATTAAATCCTGAAAATCCTGTAACCCGCGGTACTGCTCAGAATCCTGACATCTTCTTCCAGGCAAGAGAAGTTTCAAATCCTTTCTATGATGCAGTTCCTGACATCGTAGAACATTACATGCAGGAAATCACCAAAATTACCGGTCGCGAATACCACCCATTCAGCTACTACGGTGCCGAAGATGCTGAAAACATCATCATCGCAATGGGTTCTGTTACCGAAACCATCCGCGAAACAATCGACTATCTTGTTGCACAGGGTAAAAAAGTCGGTTTATTAGCAGTACACCTTTACCGTCCTTTCTCTGCAAAATATTTCTTCAGCCAGTTACCGAAATCAGTGAAAAGGATTGCAGTCCTTGACCGTTCAAAAGAACCTGGTGCTAACGGAGAACCTCTTTATCTCGATGTTAAAGATCTTTTCTACGGCAAAGAAAATGCACCGGTTATCGTAGGCGGAAGATTCGGACTCGGATCAAAAGATACAACTCCTTCACAAATTATCAGCGTTTACAAAAACCTTGAACTGCCTGAACCTAAAAACGGATTCACCATCGGTATCGTCGATGATGTAACATTCAAATCACTTCCGGCAATAAAGGAAATCAAAGTATCACCCGAAGGAACCTTCGAAGCCAAATTCTACGGATTAGGATCAGATGGTACTGTAGGTGCAAATAAAAACTCTATCAAAATCATTGGTGGATCTACCGATAAATACTGTCAGGCATATTTCGCTTACGACTCTAAGAAATCAGGTGGATTTACGGCATCTCACCTTCGTTTTGGTGACAAACCGATTCGTTCGACTTATCTCGTAACCACTCCTGACTTTGTAGCCTGCCACGTACCTGCCTATCTTCACATGTACGATGTACTGAAAGGTCTGAAAAAAGGTGGCTCATTCCTTTTGAATACAAAATGGAACGAAGAAGAGACTTTGAATCATCTGCCCGCTAATATGAAGAAATTCATGGCAGAAAACGATATCAAATTCTACATCATCAACGCAATTAAACTGGGTGAAGAAATTGGTCTGGGCAACCGTACCAACACCATCATGCAGTCTGCATTCTTCAAAATCACCGGAGTCATTCCTTATGAAATGGCTGTAAAAGAGATGAAGAAAGCAATCGACAAATCATATGGCAAAAAAGGCGAGAGCATTGTTAAGATGAACTATGCAGCCGTTGATGCCGGTGGTGACAACGTTATCGAAGTAAAGGTTCCTGCTGAATGGAAAGGCCTCGCAGAAGAAGCTCCTGCAAAATCTGCTAAACGTCCTGAATTCATCAGCAAAATCGTTGATGTCATCAACGGACAGGAAGGCGACACTCTTCCGGTAAGTACCTTCATTGGAATGGAAGACGGAACTCTTCCACAGGGAACCAGCCAATATGAAAAACGAGGTATCGCAGTTCACGTTCCGGAATGGCAACCTGACAACTGTATCCAGTGTAACCAGTGTGCTTACGTTTGTCCTCACGCTGCAATCCGTCCGTTCCTGCTTACTGAAGAAGAAGTAGCCAATGCACCCAAAGGAACTGTTGTTCGTGCAGCAACTCCTGCAAAACAATTCAACGGCCTTCAGTTCCGTATCCAGGTAAGTCCGCTCGACTGTACTGGTTGTGGTAACTGCGCCGATGTTTGTCCTGCAAAGACCAAAGCTTTGGTTATGAAATCACTCGATTCTCAGGCTGAAGAAGTAGGACGCTGGGACTATAT
>JAUZOB010000157.1 GCA_030706665.1 Bacteroidota bacterium | reverse complement strand
GAGCAAACTTTCCGTTCGGGATGTCTATACTTACCCAACAGTGAAGGAATTAGCCGGATATGTCGATAAAATCAATGCTACCAAACAAAGTCAGGAGGCTTCTAAAAGTAAAACAGAACAAAATCCGAAAGTTAATCTGCTGACTTATTATACCGTTGCATTCTTGCAGATTATTTCGATCGTATTCTTTTACGGAATTGCTTCCATGTTCGCTATTTCCCCGTTTATCGTAAAACATTACGATGCGGACGTCACATATCCTCTGCTTGCTCTTTATTGTACTATGGGGATGCTGTTGGCTTATCCTTTATTCCTTTTGCTTTCGATTGTCTTCAAGTGGGTAATTATCGGACGATTTAAAGAAGGAGCCTATCCTCTGTGGGGATTTTATTACTTCCGCTTCTGGCTGGTCAAGAAAATAGTAGATTTAACGCCAATTCCTTTTCTAACCGGAACTCCCTTCCTGTCTGTATATTTCAGATTAATGGGAGCTACAATAGGAAAGGATGTTTATATCGGATCTGACAGGCTGAGACTATTTGATCTGGTATCAATTGACGATCATTCCAGTATCTCGAAGGAAGCTCATGTTATGGGGTATTCGGTTGAAAATGGGATGTTACGACTTGGACGAATAACCATCGGAAAGAGTTGTTTCGTTGGTGCAAGAGCACTATTGGGCGAGAACTCAAAGATGGAAGATCAGTCTGCATTGCTCGAATTGTCGATGCTCCGGACAGGGGCTTCAATCCCTTTCGGTGAAATATGGAGAGGTTCTCCTGCTCGCCCTTGCTCTCAGGTCGATAGTATCTGGCTTACACTGAAAAAGGACCAGCCCCAACCGGTTTCTTTGTTGAAACGTATTGGGTTGAATACTGTTCATGCGTTAGCCATGCTGGGTGTACTTCTTTTACCAACCTTATTGCTGGTCCCTTATTCAATGACAATTCTATATATCGAAGCGGATTACAGTTTGGGTATTACACTCTTGTCGATCATTCCGCTGTCCGCACTTTATATTTTTGCTTTCTGTGTCAGCATTGCAGCCATTAAGTGGATAGTGCTCGGAAGACTAAAACCGGTAAATATTCCGATCCATAGTCTGTTATATATTCGTAAATGGATTGTTGATACCTTAATTTCATGCAGCCTTTTATTCTTCAAATCATTATATGCTACGTTATTCTTGCCTCCATGGCTGAGACTGATCGGAGCAAAGATCGGCAAGCGAGCCGAGATCTCTACCGTGAATTATATTTCGACCGACTTATTGAGGATTGATCAGGAGAGCTTTCTTGCCGATTCGGTAAATGTAGGGCCACCTCTGGTCATAAACGGAACAATGATATTTCGCAGAACCCATATCGGGTCTCGTTCCTTTGTCGGGAACAGTGCAGTCCTTCCAACCGGAGGGAGAGTAGAAGACGGATGCCTGATCGGGGTGTTGTCAATTACTCCGTCCTCCCCGGAACAGGCACAAATGAAAGATGCGTCCTGGTTGGGATCTCCTCCTATATTCCTTCCGAAGCGTCAGGAAAGCCCGAAGTTCCCGGAAAAATATACGTTTAAACCTACGAAGGGCTTGTTCTTTTTAAGAGGTTTTATCGAGTTCTTTAAGATTACAATCCCGTTTGCGATCTCAACACTTCTGTTCTTCTTGTTTTATAGTTATTCCTATCACGTTTTTGAATCGGGTAATTATAATCGTTTTCTTTATGAGTCCCCCCTGGTATTGTTACTCATATGTATGTCGACTATTCTTTTTGGCGTATTCTTTAAGAAGTTGCTCATCGGGAAGTATAAACCGGATGCAAAGCCTCTTTGGTGCACCTTTGTATGGCGGAACGAATTCGTCAACTCAATCTCGGAGAATCTGGTATATCCATTCTTTGAATATATGGTACTGGGAACACCGTTTGCTCCTCTTTATTTCAGACTCATGGGATGCAAAATAGGGAAAAGGGTTTACATGGAAACGACTGAAATAACGGAATTCGATCTGGTAAATGTCGGAGACGATTCATCTTTGAATTATATCTGCACCATACAAACCCATCTGTTTGAAGACCGGGTTATGAAAATGTCACATGTCAATATCGGACGGGATTGCAATGTAGGCTCCTTGTCGGTCGTCTTGTATGATACCCGGATGCATAACAATACTTCGCTATCCGGCTTGTCTCTTCTGATGAAAGGAGAAACACTCCCTGAGAATACCAATTGGCAGGGTTCTCCTTGCCAATTGCAAAAATAGAGGGCGATGGCATTGACAATAGAAGATAATGAGATTCATATCTGGCATGCGGATTTACTCCCCGAAAAGTGGAATACCCAAGAGCTTACTGAAGTATTATCTGAAGATGAACGAACCCGGGCACAGAATTTTAAATTTCAATGCCATCGCGAATATTTTATTCTGAGAAGATACTTGCTGCGAGCCATTCTGAGTAAATACTGCCATTGTAATCCTTCTGATCTGGAATTCAGATATACCGGGTATCAGAAGCCTTTTATTTCAACACCTGAATATAATTCTATTAAGTTCAATGCTTCATTTTCTGATAATCTGCTGCTGATCGGCATCACAATGCAAAGAGAAATCGGAGTTGACATTGAACGGCAACATATCATTCCTGATATCGAAAGGGTTGCTTTCGATCATTTCTCTACCAATGAATTTAATCTATTCAAAGAAGCATCTTGTAACGAAGAAATTTTCTTTAAAATCTGGACCCGTAAAGAAGCTTTTATAAAAGCAGTCGGGAAGGGGATGTACTATCCTCTAAAGTCATTTGCGATAAATCCTGCTTCCCCGGAATTTGAAAAACCAGCCCTTGAAAATGATCCGGAGAGGTCTGAACATTGGAGAATCGGAGGACTGACCACTAAAGAGGGTTTTTATGCATCACTGGCAGTGAATGCAGATCAATTTAATATCCGATATCTTCAGTTTAACTTCTGACTCATAACGCATATCAACAGTCTTGCTTTTTTTTCTGCAAAAAGGGCTCTTATTACCTAAATCATCCAATTCAGTAAGAAAAAAATTAAAAACTTTCCTGGTCTCACTCTGACCATTTTATAGCCATATCAAACGATTATCCTGTATCCTTCTTTATTGTTTAAGAGATTGGTTGTTTGTAAGTGTTTGAAATAAAACGAAATGTAACAGTATTGAATTGTTTCATATTGGTCTTTAGAATAGAAACATTTGTTCTGCTTTTTTAGTAAAAAAGTAGTCAATCCATTAACTAAAAACCAGTCAGATGAAAACAATACTAATAATTCTGTTTGTGTTGTTTGCATGTATTTCATGCACTACCAACAATAAAGGCAATCAGCCTTTATCTGATTCACAGAAAGAAAAGGTTAAAAGCGAAGTGGAATTAATTGTTGATACTATTTTCAAAGGATGTGAAGAAGCAAATCTGAAAAAGGCAATCGGAACATGGTTAGATTCGCCTGATTTTATTGCTATAGTCAATAGTAATATGTGGGATTATAAAGGTGTAAAAAATGTTCTGGACACTATCTTTCAGAAACTTAGAAGTCAACAGATATCAAGACTTGATGAAAAGTATTCTTTTATCAATGATTCAACAGTCATCTACTCTGCAAAATTAAAAACAATCGAAAATTATAAAGATGGTCGTGTTGTTCAGTTATTTCCTGATGCTATTCAGTTTACTTTTATGAAAACTAAAGGTTATTGGAAGGTTATCAATGCAATAGAATCTTCTTTGGGGGAAATTTTAATAAAGGATGAAGCCTCCAAAAAGTTAAATCAGGTTGCATTAATGAAACAGTTTGCCGGTTCATGGAAAGGGAATTTTGGTAAAGACACGCTTGCATTGTGTGATATTAAAACATATGACGCAGGACTAGAAGGTTATTATAAAATTGAAAGTAAAGGAAAGATCCTGAAAGAAGCAAAGCAAATTTATATATATGATAAAAAATATGCAGTGTATTTGATCACAGAGATTTTCAAGGATCAGGACATAAAACAATGGGGAATCCGGTTCACTGCCAAAAATAAATACATATTGATTCCCGAAAAAGATATTGAAAATCCGGCAAAAGCTTCTTTTAAAGAAGAAGGAGAGTTTAAAACTCCTAATTTGCTTGTAGTAAGAGATTTTGTAAATAATAATGTTACAACTTTCAATTTTACGAAAGTGAAATAATCCAAAGGAAAATCCTATGAAAGCAATTTATATTATTCTGATAATGTTGTTTGCATGTATTTCATGCAATACCAACAATAAAAGCAATCAGCCATTATCTGATTCTCAGAAAGAAAAAGTAAAAAATGAAATCAAGAAAGTTACAGGTTCTTTTTTTAAAGGATGTGAAAAGGCCAATCTCGATAAGGCAATTAGATCATGGTTGAATTCTTCTGATTTTGTAGCAATAAATAATAATGGTTCTCTCTCTGATTCCAAAGAAATAGAGAAAGATTTAAAAAAAATTTTTGATTCACTTATAGATAAAAAAATAACCATAGTTGATGAAAAGTATTCTTTTATAGATAACTCAACAGTTATTTATGCTGCAAAATGTAACATATTAGAAAAGTATAAGGATGGTCGTGCTGTAAAGTCAGATCCGGCAATCATTCAATTCACATTTACACAGATTAATGGAGCATGGATGGTAATAAATGCAATTGAATTGACAAAAAGACAAATTGCAAAGAATGATAAAGCTCCTAAAAAATTGAATCAGAAAGAATTGATAAAACAATTACTCGGATCATGGAAGGCTGACTTAGAAAAGCAAGATACAATTGCTAATGTTGAAGTAACACCTTGGGGTGAAGGGATTGAAATCACCTATAAGTTTATGACAAAAGGGAAACTAATATCGGAAGTCAAGGAATTATACGGATATGATAAAAATATTGACAAATTTAGAGTCCCTTCACTTGTCAGAGGCCAAGAAGTAAGAAATTGGATATTTTGGTTTATATCTCCTAAAAAGTACCTGCAGGTAAGTCCTCAGGAGATAAATAATCCAATTATATCTTATAAACTGGAAGGGGAATTTATATCTCCAAACCAATGTATTGAAAAGAGATTATTGAATGGCGAAAAAATTGGAGCTACTACATACACTAAGATAAAATGAATTTGTAGTTGTTGAAAGACCTGGCTACGACACGGGTATAGGATGTGAATGTGGCATCTTCTTTTGAAGAAGATGCAGAAGCTGTGTTGTAGCAATTAGAAGGAATATCTTTTAATCGTATCTATACAAGTCCGTTACGGATGTGCATTAAACTTGCACTTAAAGTAGCAAAAGCTGATACGGTTATCATTCATGATCCCCGATTGAAAGAACTCAACTTCGGAAAATGGGAAGGAAAAGCCTTGAGCGAATTGAAGGACGATACCCGATTGTTCCGGGAAACCTACAAAGTCGGGAAGCAATGTCCGAGAGGAGAATCTTATCAGGACCTGATTGATCGTACGAAGTCGTTTTTGAGCGATTTAAAGTGTGAAAACGGAACGATTGGTGTAGTTGCATGTGGAGGTGTGATAAGGGCGTTTATGAGTCTAATTGAGAATCGTCCCCCAATGGAAATGTTCGGAGCCAATGTCGAATTCGGACAGATATTCCATTATGAATTGAAAAACTAAAGCTATGATTCATGGTTACGGGAATGGTTCTGTATGCATAGAGTAACTGTTGTAATCTTACTTCTGTGTGCAATACCTCCATTTTTTCTTTCTTAAAAAGATAGCATAGTAAGTGATCATGTACTTTTGTAGTCCAAAAGTATGAATAATGAAAGTAATGAAATTTTTAAGGGATTGGACACTACCCATTTCAATGTTAACTGGTCTGTTGGGGTATATTCTTTATGTCCATCTTCCTTTTCTCGATTCTACACACGAAACAGCGCTTCACCTTGTAGGGATCATTCAGCCCGCATTGATTTTTACCATGTTATTCCTTTCTTTCTGTAAAGTCAATCCGAAGGAATTACGCTTACAGAGATGGCACGGCTGGCTAATGTTGGTACAAGCGGGTAGTTTTGCTTTACTTTCACTATTGCTCATTATTTTCCCGAATATTCCAGCCCATGTAGTCATTGAGGGAGCTATGATTTGTATGATTTGCCCTACTGCAACAGCAGCTGTGGTAATTACAGATAAGCTTGGCGGCAATGCAACTACGTTGACTTCCTATACGATCATTTCCAATTTGGTCGCAGCCATCGTAGCACCCCTTCTTCTCCCAATGGTCCATCCGATTGCCGGACTGACATTCTTTAAATCCTTTTGCCTGATCTTGTCTAAAGTATTTCCTCTGTTAATTTGTCCTTTCCTTGCAGCATGTGTGGTACGAACATTCTTTCCTTCGCTTCACCGAAAATTACTGCTAGCAAAAGACCTGGCATTCTACTTATGGGCAGTGGCATTGGCAATAGCCATAGCGGTTACGGTAAGGGCATTGGTGCACAGCGATGTGTCGTTGATGTATGAAGTAGGGATCGGTGTCATCTCATTGATTTGTTGCCTACTGCAATTTTATGTAGGAAGAAACATCGGGCACCAATATGATGATGTTATCAGTGCAGGGCAGGGGCTTGGACAGAAAAATACGGTATTTGCCATCTGGATGGGATATACCTTTTTAACGCCCATTACAGCTGTTGCAGGAGGTTTCTACAGTGTATGGCACAATACCATCAATTCTTATCAGCTGTATCGGAAAAGGCAGGGAAAATAGGAGATTTTAGTATGGGAACGGATTCTTTCATTAACCATGTTTTGCCAACCTGACGAGCTCCACGAATAATCAAAGGCTTTCTTCCTGGCTTATTTTTCCAGGATATCAACTCTTTCATTGCGATTCTTTCCATATGTCAATATTTTATCTTCACAAATCCAAATGTCTTTTTGTAACATGGTACATTTTATCAAACGACTATTTGTGTAAAGTTACATATTTTTGAACGACTATTCAATATGAAGTGTGCTTTGATTTCAATGATAAATGATAAATTCCTAAATGTAACTTATTTTATCACTATGAAAATCTTAAGATGAATAAAACGGGCATAATTATCCTACAGAAACCATTGTCTACTGTGTATATATTATCTAAATTGTTGAGGGTGGAATTTATTTCTTCTTCTTTTTCTTCTTACGCTGATCGATCTCCCCGATCTCTTTCATGACCGAACGCCAATCATCCTTTTGTTCTGCCGAGAGATCAATAATTTCTTCATAGTGAGAATGATCAATCGCCATGACAGCAATCTTCTTATCCATATATTCTTCTATCTCCGACAGATAAGTTTTTTCTTCCTCACTGCAAAATGAGATTGCCATTCCCTTTTGAACCCCGCGACCGGTACGGCCGACACGGTGGACGTAATTCTCAGCTACATCAGGCAGGTCGTAATTGATTACAAATTCCACATTGGGAATGTCGATCCCGCGGGCACTGACATCGGTAGCGATCAATACTTTGTTGGTGCCTTCTTTAAACCTGTTCATTGCCGATGATCTTTCCTTCTGGTCTTTATCCCCGTGGATCGTCTGGCTTTGAATCCCAACCCTTTCAAGTGCTTTGCAGACACGTTCGGCCCGAACTTTCGTACGGACAAAAACAAGGATCTTGCTTTGAGCATGCTGTTTTATAATCTGTTCAAGGAAGAATCGTTT
>JAUZOB010000156.1 GCA_030706665.1 Bacteroidota bacterium | reverse complement strand
TTCAACATGTTTAATCTCTACCGCAGGTTCATCCCATCCAAGATTAAATGCAAGGTCTTTTGCAGATTCAATTAATGCAGCCTGGTTATTTTTAATGAGATTATTACATCCTGATGAGTAAATATCTCCGCAACGACCGGGGAAAGCGAAAATATCCCTGTTATAGGAAGAAGCCAATGATGCAGTAACCAGCGAGCCTCCTTTCATCCCTGATTCAATAACAATGGTTGCATCAGCTAAGCCGGCGATAATACGATTTCTCCTGACAAAATTCTTAGGATCAATCTTTGAACCGGAGGGAAATTCAGTAAGCAGACCTCCGTTTTTAATCATTTCTCGTGCAATACCTCCGTGATTTGGAGGATAAAGCTTATCCAAACCATGACCCAAAACTCCCACGGTTGGCATCTTATTCTTTAACGATGTTTTATGAGCATAAGAGTCGATTCCATATGCCAGTCCGCTCACCACTAAAACCTGATATCCGGCGTCATGCAATTCATCCAGCAACTTGACACACAATTCTCTTCCGTATGCCGTAGCACTCCGTGTTCCGACAATGCTAATTACCTTCGATTGGTTAAACTCTGCATTTCCTCTGAAATAAAGTAACAAGGGAGCATCGGAACACATTTTTAGTCGCCGGGGATAATCGGAATTGAAATAAAAGAAAGGCTTGATATTGTTTTTGCTGATAAAATTCATTTCCAAATCCGCCTTCTTCAGTACTTCTCCGGAAGTCAGTCTGGAAACCAGCGCTTCTCCAATCCCTGGAATTTTAAGAAGTTTTCCGGCTGACTCATGAAATATACCATCAACACTTCCTATTGCAGCAATGAGCTTTTGAGATACCAAAGGTCCTATCCGTGGGATAAGAGATAATGCAATCGCATATCTAATTTCGTTCGACATGATTTTTAATAATCAAATTCTGGATCTCTTCTTCCAATATCCTCTTTTGATCAGTAGTTAATGCCGATATATTTACAGGAGGATATACAGCCTTCCCTTTTGGAGTTATTATTTCAAGTATAAGTTCCGCTTTTATTCCGAAAAGAAAGTTTCTGATTTTATAGCTTAACAATCGTCTGAGCGGAAACTCAATCTCATGATATTGTCGACTGAAAAGACTGATGACAGAATAATAGCGCAAAACAAACTGATTCTTTTCAATCGAAAAACTGATATAATGATAATTTAACCATGCAAAAGAAAGTAAATCAAGGGCAAACAATACCGAAGCTCCTATTAACCAATTGTTGAGCTTAAACCAGTAAAAGCCAATCAAAGCAATGACATACATGGCTCCAACAAGATAGAATAGGATACGAATTAATTTGACAGTGCCAGAGTTTTCCAGAATAAGACCCTTTTCAGGATTTTCCATGATTATTGAGCAATTAAAAACAATGGATTTAAAATACTAAATTGTTATAACTTTACAACGAAAGATGGGAAAAATATGAATATTAAATTGAAATCTGATATTATTCTATCGGAGAACCTTGAGCGCGAACTAAATGATATTTTAAAATCCATACATGCCGATCGTATTTTCATTGCTGTCGATGAGAATACCAATCGTCTGTGCTGGCCACTTATCTCTTCATTCGAAGGTATATCTGACGATCGGAAAGTAGTGATCCCGGCAGGTGAAGAATCGAAGAATATCAACACACTCGCCCAAGTATGGAAATTTCTTTGTGACCATGGAGCAAGCCGTAAATCGATAATTATAAATCTGGGAGGAGGGATGCTGACAGACCTTTGTGGATTTGCAGCTTCTACTTTTAAACGTGGAATCCCTTTTATAAATATTCCAACAACTCTGCTTGCGCAAGTCGATGCATCCGTTGGCGGAAAGACAGGAATTGATTTTAACGGACTAAAGAACGAAATTGGGGCCTTCTCTATTCCCAAAATGGTATTCATTGATACCCGCTTCCTAAGAACGATTGATCATGAAAATTTCTTGTCAGGTTACGCTGAGATGATCAAACATGGTTTGATATTCGATGTAAAGCATTGGACTGATTTGCAAGAATTCGATATTCAAAATCCCGACTATGATCGGCTTAAAACTATAATTGGACACTCTGTTTCTATTAAGGAGCATTTTGTTCTCAATGATCCCACCGAGCAGAATATACGCAAGGCTCTCAATTTTGGACATACTGTCGGACATGCGTTTGAAAGCTATGCACTCAGAAAGAATGCTCCTATTCTGCATGGATATGCAGTAGCATACGGAATGATCTGCGAACTCTTCCTTTCTCATAAATTTTGTGGCTTTCCCATGGAAGAAGTCAACAAAATATCCAAATGGATCATTGCACAATACGGACGCCATGAAATTCTTTCTTCCGATTTTGAGGCTCTCTTTCAATTAATGACTCATGACAAAAAGAATGAGTCGGGAAAAATTAATTTCTCCCTTATAAAGAATATCGGACAATACGAAATCAACTGTTATTGCTCAAACGAGTTAATAAAGGAATCATTAGAATATTTTCAGCAAGTAAACAAATAGGATTTATGCAATATACCCTCAGAAAAAACGAGAGCAATCTGGATGGAGAGATTGTCCTGCCTGCTTCTAAAAGTATCAGTAACCGTGTTTTGATAATAAGCGCCCTGGCATACAGCCCTTACGATATAAAAAATCTATCCGATAGCGATGATACCAAGTTGATGCATGCTGCTCTTTACTCTAATACAAATCGTTTCGATATCGGACATGCCGGTACCGCAATGCGGTTCTTAACAGCTTTCTTATCCAAAATCGTGGGAGAATGGGTTATTACCGGTTCACAACGTATGAAGGAACGACCGATTCGTATTCTGGTAGATGCGCTAACTCGTTTAGGAGCCAAAATTGAATATGAAGAGAAAGAAGGTTATCCGCCATTGCGCATCTGGGGATCCGCACTTAAAGGAGGAGTTCTGGAACTTGACGGAAGTGTAAGTAGTCAATACATTTCAGCACTCTTGATGATTGCACCCACTCTTCAAAACGGATTAACACTTCGATTGAAAAACAAGATTATTTCCCGATCTTATATTGACCTGACATTAAAACTCATGAAACAGTTTGGGGTAAGATCTTATTGGGGAGGTAACGAAATCCGAATCGAAGAACAAGCTTATCAGGCACGTGAATTTACTGTTGAATCAGACTGGTCAGCTGCATCCTATTGGTATCAACTGGCAGCCCTTGCCCCAACTGCCAATCTAAAATTAAAAGGGCTCCGTTTACCCAGTTTACAGGGAGATGCTACTCTGGCTGAATGGTTCACCCGTTTTGGAATAGAATCCAAGGCTGAAGCAGATGGCATCAGACTGATTAAAAAAGAGGAAGTCACTCCGACCCGTCTTACTCTTGACTTCACAGAAAACCCGGATGTAGCACAAACATTAGCTGTCCTTTGTGTCTTAAAGAAAATCCCTTTCCGTTTCTCCGGACTTGAGACCCTTCGCATAAAAGAGACCGATCGCATTGCTGCTCTTCAGATTGAATTATCAAAGCTGGGTGCCCGAATCGAAGAACCCAAAGCAGGTGAACTTTCATGGGACGGAAGTCTGACAGAGGTAAATAAAGATGAAGAGATTATAATTTCAACCTATAAAGATCATCGAATGGCAATGGCATTTGCTCCGGCAGCAATTAACTATCCGGGATTAAAAATTGATGACCCTTCTGTAGTCACCAAATCTTATCCTAAATACTGGGAAGATTTAAAATTAGTCGGATTCGTCATTGAATAGAAATCCCCCAGGTAAATTAATTCTTTTCTATTCAACAAGCAGAAAGGCCCGAATCAGGACCCGTTCTAATGCCAATAGAAAAGAAATCCAAAAATGATGATTGTTATTAATCGTCTCGCAGAGAACCTGCAGCCTAAAATATAAATTCCTGTTTGAATTCAGCTTTCATCAACAAGAAGAATTTAAACAGGAATTTTTAGCTTCTTAAGTATAGCTCAGACCCGTCGGATCAATATGAATTCCGATTCAGACTTTATTGATTGATTACGCCAGATCCAATCAACTCATCGCCATCATACCACGCAGCAAACTGACCAGGAACAACAGCACGCTGTTTTTCTTCAAAAACAATATAAAGTCCTTCTTCCCGACAATATAATTTTGCCTCAGCCAAAGGCTGGCGGTAACGAATCCTTACCTGATAAGAACGTTCTTCACCGGGAAGCATTCTAAGATCTTCCCGAATCCAGTGCACCTCATTTGTTAAGATATGAAGAGCCTTACGCGAAAGGCACGGATGATCATGTCCTTGCCCCACATAGATGAAGTTTCTTTCGACATCGGTATTCAAGATGAACAGAGGTTCAGGCCTGCCACCGATATTTAATCCTTTTCGTTGTCCGATAGTATAATAATGAGCACCCTGATGTTTTCCGATCACTTTCCCATGCCAGGGTCGGAAAGGATAAGGACGAGCCATCTCTTCAAGAGTCTCTTCTTTTCTCTCAGCTAACCGGGTTGTCTTTGGAATCTCAATTACATCCCCTTCTTTTGCAGTGAGCTTTTGTTGAAGAAACGTCGGAAGATCAACCTTCCCCACGAAACAGATACCTTGTGAATCTTTCCGATCAGAAGTTGCCAACCCTTCTCGTCTCGCAATCTCTCTTACTTCGGGTTTCAATAAATGCCCGATAGGGAACATTGCTTTTGCGAGCTGGTTCTGTGTAAGCTGACAAAGAAAATAGCTCTGATCTTTATTCGAATCAACTCCTGCAAGTAATTTATGAATTTGCTTTCCTTCAGATTCAAAAGTTTCTTTTCTGCAATAATGCCCGGTAGCAACATAGTCAACTCCAAATTCCAATGCTTTCTTCATGAAAACATCGAATTTAATCTCCCTGTTACATAGTACATCCGGATTTGGGGTTCTACCTGCCTCATATTCTGAAAACATATAATCAACAACACGTTTGCTGTAATCTTCGCTATGATCTACGATATGAAACGGAATTTCAAGTTTTCGGGCTACCATTTGGGCAAAAAGGACATCATCCTCATACGTACAGGATGCAGACTTCAATCCTGTTGTGTTGTCCTTCCAGTTAATCATGAACAGAGCTATCACATCATATCCCTGTTGTTTGAGCAAATAGGCCGCTACGCTAGAATCGACCCCTCCTGATAATCCCACAGCTACTTTGGTCATAAGTTTTTGCCTTTCAATAGAATTGGCTGCAAAGGTAACAAGACCCTTGTGAAGAAACAATAAAAGAAAAGATTTTTGAAAGTCGTTTAATGAGAGCTCTTATCCTGATATTTTTTTGATAATTCTTCAACCGAGCTTAATAAAAGAGTGAGATTAAAGGGCATCTCTTCAGGCTTATTGATGTATAATTGATGACTTTGACCATTGATACTAAAAAGTACAGAACGGTTAATAATCATTTGTTGTCCTATCGGTTGTTGATCGTAATTCTTTAATGATTTGTCTTTATTAATTTTTGAAGCCATTGCCAGAAATGCTTTCAATTCTTCAGGCTTAAGTACCGTTGTAAATGTATCGGGTTTATCTGCATCAATCTGTCCGGTTTGAATAAAATGAAGTTTTCCGGTTTCATTGAGACTGATAACTCTCTCATAACCCACTAAGGGACTGGAAACTTTATATTCGACAGAGAATTTCTTAACCTCATTCGCGATGGACTGCTCGTCCTCCTCACACCCAACGTATATAAACGTTGAGATAAGAAATACGATGACTGCCAAAATGTCGAAGATTCTCTTTTTCATAGTTCAAGGTTTACTTCATATTATTAAACAAAAATCATGCCTTTCTGTTCAATACATCTCTTAGATGAAAAAAACGTTCAATAGTTAAATCTAGTATGCACTTTTTTTAATACTAACCTATTATTTTTGCCCCGATAAAAGAGAAATCATTTTAATAAGTACTTTTATCAAAGTAATCATCTACGAAATATACTTTTATCGAAAAGCACAAACGATTATTCTAATTTACTGAAAATGAATATTTACAAATTTATCTACGAAAGAATTACGACTTATCTCAGAAACGTAATTCTCATTTTTCTTGCATCTTCAGGAATTCTTTACGCTTGTAATAAAAATGAAGCTGCGAATAAAAAACAACCCATGACTCCAGAGCAGCAAGCATTTCTTGAAGCAAAAAATCTCCTGCCCGATTATTGCAATCTCATCCAATACATGAAATCACAAGGCTATGTCTTTTGGAGCTTTTCAAAATATGCCGCTGCAGACAAAAGCCAATTACCTCAAAAATTAATTGTCATTCGACACGACATTCATATTCGTGACCTTGGACTGGCCTATGCAGCTTGGTTTATTGAGAAACAACTGATCAAGACTCCTGATTGTGCAACCTACTTTGTAATGTGGGGGAATCCGGAAGAGACTCAAGACCCGAATGTTCAAAAAGAGTATCTAAATCTGGTCGATTTTCTTAAAGCCGGCAAAACAGATGTGCAACCACATATCTCCCCTATCGATTTTTACATTGCGGATAGTCATCCTTCCTGGACCTATCAATCAAAAGACGAACTAAATGAATTATTCAAAGAAAATTATCTTGTAGAAAAAACCGATGCCGGTGTAAATCTTAAAGTCACAGGAAAAGATGTTCTTGGCCTTGAAAAAATGAACGAACGCCTTCCAATCCTTTTGAAAGAATATAATGAATCATGGGAAAAACTTACAGGGCTAAAACCAACACTTTATGCAGCTCATGGAACAAAAGTCGCAATGAACTATGTTTTCAATAACTCAGTTATTCTCGACCAGATTTCCTTAATACACCAAGGTATCTACAAACTAGACACCTATAATACAACTGTTTTTAATAAGTTAGTTTATCTAAGCGATAACACCATGCCTGCATGGATGTCAAATCCGACTTCTATAAAACCCGGAAGATACCAGTTACTAATGCATCCTAAACAATGGGAAGTAAAAGCTCCGGTTCAGATGAGGACTCAAGCTTCCACAACGGTCCCATATCTGATTAAAAAACGTTAGGTTGCTCAACATAGAAATAGTCTTCCTTAATCCAGACCTGCTTTCTATTTTGATAATATAAAGAATAAAGAGAGGCTGTCTATAATATTCTATAGACAGCCTCTCTTCATTCAATTCCGAATCCTCAATATTTCTGTTCCCTTCACCAACTATCCATTCCCCTTTACAATTCTTCCAATTTTTATAGGACCAGTCTGGCAGACTATAAAAAATTGCACAAGGGATCTATTACTTCAGGAGGGACTGACCAATAAACGCTTCCATCTGATTTTTTCCATGCACCAGAAGACTCCCCTGCTTCTCGTAATATCCATTAATTATTTTGCAACAACTTATGCCATTTCATAGCGATCCATGAAATAATAATGATCCCTAATATAGCCCCTCCTGTTGTTGCATGGTATTGATCAGATATTGCAATTCGTATCATTCCAAGAATGACCGGGACAACTCCTACCAGAGGAATCCAGGTGAAATGATAGCGAAGGAATACAATATAACTTACCAATAAGGCTCCTCCTACCACAGTGCCGGAAAGAATCCAAAATCCATAATTTTCAAGAGAAGATGCCTGTATCGCAATCCCAAGCAAAAGCGTGAGAATAGAATAAATAACTTTCCGTTTTGTCCATCGATGCGTAAACTTATTTAAGGCAAAAACTACAATCATTATAAAACCTGAAGC
>JAUZOB010000155.1 GCA_030706665.1 Bacteroidota bacterium | reverse complement strand
CGATAATGAATTTTCTCTTTATCGAAAAATGAATAATATGATCTATCATTGTATATTGACTCTATATAAATGAAAGGGAATCGCTATCATGGAACACAATTAAACAAGGTTTCATGATGCATCAAAAAGTATGTGTTCCTCTAAAACTTCATGTTTTGAGAATAACCATTTTTTATAGAGCTGTTGGATGAATCTGCCTGATTTTTATAGTTCTACAGATTGCATTTAGATCAAGTCTTAATTCCTGTTTGAACTCAACTTTATTAAAATAAAGCGGTTAATCAGAAAAAATAGAATCTAAAAACTATAATCTGGAAGCTCAGTAGAAATTGAAAAGCTAATTTTATCGGGCAGCCTCTTGCCTATAAAAATTAAACTGAAAGCACAGGAGGAGCCCTGGAAATGAGGGAGTGATAGATAAATACAGAATGATATGTCGCTCGATAAGGTTTGTATTTAACACTGATCGAAGAATTTATTTCTGTAGGACTTGAAATATTCTGAAAAAGTAAATTGTAATGATGTTTTTGAAAGTCATGATTGATAAATGTGAAAATCTGACATTTCAGATTGAATCCGTCTTCAGGCATTGTAAAGTATTCCTTTACGATGCAATCATTGAAGCCCGCGCCACAGTCATGATCGTGATCGGTATTATCTTCCATTGGATCATTATGACCGCTACCCGGATGACAATGTGACTGATTAAAACAGATCAGGTGTCCATGATGATGATGAGGTAAAACAGCATTTGCTACTAAGCCGATGCCGGCCAGGATAATGAAAAGTAATGCTATTTTCTTCTTAATCATCATAACACTTCTATAGGTGTGACAAATTTAAAAGAAATAATAATAACGAATGAATAAAGACTCTTTTTATTCTTTAGGCGGAGCCGGAAGAATGAAGCTGAATTTAGACCCTTCTCCCGGAATATTGGAACTTTCAACTTGAACTTCTCCCTCTATCTTATCTATAATTCTCTTTACAATTGATAGTCCCAATCCGTATCCATTGACCGAACCCTTGTGGAATCTGGTGAACTTCGTGAAAAGTTTCTGTATTTGTTCTTCTGAGAGCCCGGGTCCATTATCCTGTATCCAAAATTTGAGCTTTTTATCCTGAGTTTTCTCCCATCCAAGCGACAATACAGGTGGATTTCCTCCGTATTTCAGCCCGTTGCTTATGTAATTAAACCATACTTCCTCAATCCATGGTCCATATCCAAGGGCAACCGGCCATTGTGATGGCATCGATACCTGGGCTTTGGTTTCTGTAATCATTGATTCGAGACGGTGTTGAGCTCCCTTGATGATTTCGCTCATTTCAACAGGAACTTTCTCGACATCTTCTTTCCTCATGCGGGCAAGTAATAAAAGCTCGTGCATGATGTTAAGTGTTTTTGATCCGCTCCGGCTGATGGTATCTGTCATTTCAATCATTTCATTTGCTTGGGGATCTGAGCTTTCCTGTAATTGCATTTTCAATATATCACACCAGGAAATCATTGATCCGATAATATTCTGAAGGTCGTGAGCAACAGAATGGGAAAATGCGTCAAGGTCGTTAATTATATCCTGTTTCTCTTCAATCTGCTTTTCAAGATTGATATTCAATTTCTGCAATTCAATCTCTGATTCTTTTATTTTGGTGATATTGTGAAAGATCAGGATCAAACCATTGTATTTCTTGCTGAAATCAATTAGTGGAATAATCTTAAGGTCAAAATACAGAATCTGCCCGTTTCCGTTATAATTATACTCAATCTGACAATTGGATGTAAGATCAAGGTTTGCGAATTCTTTTTTTAAATCAGGGAATAAGATGCTGAAATCAAGCCCTAAGGCTTTCTTTGCTTTAACATCGAGCATATTACAAAGGGCAGGGTTGATGTCGGCGATGAAATTCGTAGAATCCAAGACTAAAATCCCTTCGTTCATCGTATCAAACAGAACATTACGGGTAAAGGGAATGATCTTAAAGAGCTTTAAGTTGATGACTTCAAAGGTGAGGATGATTCCGATAATCCCAAATCCCAGAAGTGTCCAATCAAAGCCTGGGATCGGATTTATCTTGAATACATACATGACATTCCCTGTAAAAGGGAAGAATGAGGCGAAGAAGATCCATATAATCTGACTCTTGTAGACCGAACTAAACTTAATAGTTGATTTTATCAGAATGAAGATTGCAATTGTCAGTAACGTATACAAGTAAGACAAGTATAGCCACATATACCAACCATAATGATAAATGGCTATTGTACTCCCTGGTTGTATGACAATTTTATCCCAAAGCACATGGTGGTATTGATTCGTACAAGCGATAAGGAAAGTAAGCACCGGGGGAGCATAAAACCAACAAAGATATTTTGCCTTTAAGAACTTGGTCTTTTCAGTGAATGATAGTACAAATAGGAAAAAGGCTACGGGAGTAAATGGAATTCCAAGATAAGTAATCTGTGACCAAAATAGTTTTAAGTCAATCGTTTTGCATGAAATTTCAAAGATTTCTCCAAATCCCCATATGGAGATAAAGAGATTTAAGATTGCTAAATAATTAGCAGACCTATTTTTAATGGTAAATAGGTAATAACCTAAAGAGAAATTCACGATGGCTGTAAAAAGGAATACGAAGGTGGAAATTCCGTATTCATAATTTGAATTGTCAAAAATTTGAAATAGCATGGGCAAAAGTGAATTTTTCTCAAAAATAACAAGTTTAAACTTATAAACAGTAATTTATATTAAAAGAAAAGGCCGGTCTTAATCTAATTTTTAAAAAAGATTAAAACCGGCTTTTTATATCCTGGCACTTTAATAGTGCTAATTGGTAATATATCTTACCAGTGTATTTTTTATTTGAAAGAGTAGCAAAAGTAATTGCAGTCTGCAACCTTTATTTGGGAAGAATACCGGCTGTTCCTTTGCCTGACTCTGTTGCAAGATGCTTAAACAATTACTTTATTCGGCACTCCAACATCTTTTGATTTCCAATAAATCCTTCCAACTGATCGTTTATATGAACCGGTCCGATTCCCTGAGGAGTACCGGTAAAGATCAGATCTCCGATTTTTAAGGTCATGAATTTAGAAATGTAGGCAATTAGGTCATCGATATAAAAAGCCATGTCGGCAGTATTCCCCTGTTGAACGGTTTTCCCGTTGAGGGTGAGTGAAAAATCGATGTTGTGTAAATCTCCTAATTTGCTTTTATCCATAAACTCACCGACACATGCCGATTGATCAAAGGCTTTACTCATCTCCCAGGGCCAGCCATTGGCAATGCATTCGCGTTGAAGGTCACGGGCTGTAAAATCAATTCCCAAACCAATTTCATCATAATAACGGTGTGCAAATTGTGGTTCGATGCACTTGCCCAACCTGCTTATTTTTACAACAATCTCAATTTCATGATGAATCTCATTAGAGAAATCAGGGAGAAAGAACGGGTGATTGTTGCGCAGATAAGCTGAATCAGGTTTGAGGAAGAACATTGGGTTAGCCGGAACTGTCGAGTTCATTTCAAGCGCATGGCGAAAATAATTCTGTCCGATACAAATGATCTTCATGATTCAAATTACTCTTTAGTAAGTGCCCTGAGTTTGATAGCTGTAAGAACTTTTTTGGTATACAACGGGAAATCGCCATTCATGATCCAGGAATAGTAGCCGGGTTGTTCACGAAGGACATCATCAACCGAACGACCTTTGTTTTTTCCAAAATTGAAGACTTCTACACCTTTTTCATTGTATACGATACGCCCCATGAAGTCAACATTCCGATCATAGGCCGAGAAATTAGAAAGCATATTCACATCATTTTGGATCGGGATAATGTGATTGCCCTTTTCATCCTCAATTTCTTTGTTCTCATACATGTCGAGTTGGGCCTGCATTACCTCATAGGTCGCTCTTGTATCTGCCAATGCAGAATGGGCGTCTTCAAGATTTTTCCCACAGTAGAACTTAAGGGCTGCCGCAAGTGTTCTTTTTTCCATTTTATGGAAAATGGCCTGTACGTCAATAAATTTCCGTTTCTTGAGATCAATGTCGATGTCGGCACGAATGAACTCTTCAGCCAGGAGCGGGATGTCGAATCTGTTCGAATTAAATCCGGCAAAATCGCATCCTTCCATAAAATTAGCGATTGATTTGGCAACTTCCTGAAAGGTCGGTGCGTCTTTAACATCTTCATCTTTAATCCCATGTATCATGGATGAACGTTCAGGGATAGGCATTTGCGGGTTAATACGCATGCATTTTTCCTCTTCTTTCCCATCCGGAAAGATCTTTATCATTGCAATCTCTACAATCCGGTCTGATGCAACATTAATACCTGTGGTTTCAAGATCCAGAAAAACAATAGGATTTTTTAAATTTAGTTTCATGATGAAATAATAAGGTCAAATAAAAAACCTAACAGGCATACCCGTTAGGTTTCTCAAAAATAATATTTTCTGAAAATTATACATTAATCATCATCGGCATAATCAGCATAAGAACATCTTCGCTTTGATCTTCTTTTACTTCCGGTACAAGAATGCCTGCACGGGTCGGATCTGACAATTCAATGCGAACTTCTGATGCATCTAAATTTGCAAGAATCTCGATTAAGAAAAGAGATTTGAATCCGATTTCCATTTCATCTCCTTCGTATTGACAGTTTAAATGTTCAACTGCAGAGATCGAGAAATCAATGTCCTGTGCGGAGACAACCAACTGGTTGGTTTCGATCTTAAGCTTGACAAGATTGCTGGCCTGATTTGAAAATACAGAAACACGTTTTAACGAATTATATAGTTCCTGACGATCAATAACAAGTTTATTCGGATTATTAACCGGGATAACAGAATTGTAAGCCGGATAGTTACCTTCCACCAGACGGCAGACTACCTTGAAATTCGTAAGGGTGAAAAAAGCATTCTTTTCATCGAATTCAAGTTTAATGTCGGCATCCTCTTTGGGTAAAAGGTTTTTCAATAAAGCCGCAGGCTTTTTAGGCAAAATGAATGATGCATTGGTATCTGCTTTGGCATCTGTTCTTTTATAGCGAACAAGTTTATGAGCATCAGAAGCAACGAACGTAACATCTTCGGTGGTCAGGTCAAAAAAGATACCATTCATTACAGGACGCAATTCGTCGTCGGCAGTAGCGAAAAGAGTCTTTATGATCCCGTTGAGCAATACATCTTTGCTCAGTATAATTGAAGAAGGTTGATCTCCTTTCAATTCCGGAAGTTCGGGGAAGTCGTCACCATTCTGACCAACAATGCTAAATTTACCATTCTGAGAAAAGATATCAATGGCGTAAGTTTCTGTATCTGCCTGAAATGTCAAAGGTTGTTCGGGGAACTCTTTCAGTGTATCGATCAGGATCTTGGCAGGAACGGCAATAATACCGTCTCCATCAGTATTTTCAAGATTCAGATGAGTGATCATTGTGGTCTCCGAATCGGATGCAGTTACAGTCAACTCATTTGCATTTAGCCCGAACAGGAAATTATCCAGGATGGGCATTGTATTTTTATTGCTGATTACCCTGCTGATTGCATTCAGATGACTCAGCAATTCGGTACTTGAAACGACAAACTTCATTTGGGTAATATTTTATTTGTTACTATACTAACTTCATTCGCAAATGTAAAAATATATATTCGAACTTCAATCTCCTCTGAGAAGATTTAGACGAATGTTCTTATTGTTTTGGATCAGGAATCAGTATGTTTTCCATATCTCCGGACTCTGATAAAGTTATAGATAAGTCCGAATAGAATGAATGCTAATGCTGGCACCAACACATTGATTAATTGCCAGATCAGTTTGCTTTCCTCCACTTTAACCTTATCCAGAAGACGAAGAACAACTGTTCTTGAACGTAGTTCCATGATTCCGGAATCATCGCACAGGTAATTAACCGCATTTACATAGAAGTCCTTGTTCCCGAACGTTTGTTGTGAAAAACGATCATATCCCAGTGGAAGTATCCTTGGCTGAGCATTCTCCCGGCGAATGACCTGATTGGTAATTGTGCTCCCGTCGGCAACAACAATCATGCGGGTTTTTACTCCGGATGGGATGATTGTTCCTGCTTTGAGATCTCCCAGATCGGGAATCCTGTTTGCAAAAACCGATTGGAATTGTCCCTCAAGTGCAACTGCCACCGGAATGTCAGCGAGATTAAAATGCTGCCTGTCGGGCTTATTGTTTATACTTGATAAACTTACTTCTGTAGGGGTTTCTACTTTACAGGCATAAGGCGAAGTCTGCAGCAAAATATGGGATTTTACATTTCTGTTTTCTCCGACAGTGTCGAGACTGCTTGTGAATTCGCCTTTAATACGGTTCAGGTTCCGGCTTACTACATGTCCCTGAGAAGGAGTGAGCAGTGGTGAGTAATACCAGGGAGCCGGCTCCTGTTTCTTTTGTCCACCAACTTCACTGATGACCGGAATCAGAAGACATTCTGCGTCTTGTAAAAGGTCAGGGTTTAGCCTTACGCCGTAACGGAACAACTGGTCATTCAGATTCAGGTCACGATAGAATGCCAGTGTTGAAAAACCATAGGAGAGACTATCGAGACTAACATTTACCGGATCAACAGCCCAAAGCACTCGTCCTCCTTTCATGATATACTGGTCAATGATGAATTTATCCCGTTCGGAAAATCGCTGACTCGGATTGGCAATGATCAAAGCTTTATATTTCCCCGATGAGGCGTAGATGCTGTCTGTCGGTATGCGATGAATTTTATAATTCTCGGATAAAGCAAATTCAAGATCTTTTGTTTCCCATTCATCACTCTCTCCATGCCCTGTCAGGAATGCAACCGATGGCTTTACTTTCCGTTGCAATGCTCTGAATCCCCGTGCCAATTCATACTCCAGATTCTCCTTCGACCGGTTTAAATTTTCTTCCGCTCCCAGCATCGGATTGTTCTTCAGAAGATTTAACGCAACTTCTGATTCCGTATTATGAATAATAATACCTGGAAAAATAAGTTTTGTCTCAACTCCCTGGTCTGTTTTACGACGCAGGTCTGTGGGGACGAGCCCTCGATTGTACAATGCTCCGAAATATTTTTCACGTTCGGCAGGCGGAACTTCGGTATAAGGATCTATAATGCGGATCTGTATTTTTTTGGATGAATAAGCATTAAAATCGCGGATCTTTTCAATGATGGAAGTTTGAAAAACTTTTAGTCCGGGAGGTAAATCTCCTGCCAAATAGATATCTGCCCATAAAATATCGTTCTGGTTTTTCATCAGTTCGCGACTTGCATCTGAAAGAGAATACCTCTTTTCAGCTGTGAGATCAATCCGAAAGATACGGACCCCGGAAAGAATTGCGACGATTAAGAGAACAATCAGAGTCAGGACTATCTTGCGGCTCTTTTGTTTCCATTTTCGGAAGCGGCTATTCAATATTAACTCAGAAGCCCAAAGAAATAACCAGACGATCCCTGCAAAATAAATGAGATCGCGAGAATCAATGACTCCGCGGCTGATTGACAGGTAATGTTCATTGATCCCGACATTAACAATAAATGACTGGAGCATTGCCGGTAAATCAAGAGACCCGATGAAATCGAACCCGATATAAGCAAGGAAACTCATAACCATTGCCAGAAGAAATGCAATGATTTGATTCTCGGAGAGTACGGATGCGAATATGCCAATTGCGACATAGATCGAAGCTAACAAGAATAACCCGCTATAGGATCCCCAGGTTCCTCCTGTGTCAATATTTCCGGTCGGATTCCCGAGTAATGATACCGATAGGAAATAAATAAGGG
>JAUZOB010000154.1 GCA_030706665.1 Bacteroidota bacterium | reverse complement strand
TGCCTGTATTAGGAACATCTCCTCTGTCGATCGATAATGCAGAAGACCGTAAGAAATTCTCTTCTCTTTTGGATGATTTGAAAATTGACCAGCCAAGATGGAGTGAGCTGACCACTATCGAAGACATCAATAAGTTTGTTGAAGAAGTCGGCTTCCCGGTACTGATCCGTCCTTCGTATGTGCTTTCAGGTGCAGCCATGAATGTGGTTTCGAATAATGATCAGCTGGAACATTTTCTAACGCTTGCTGCCAAGGTTTCGAAAGAACACCCGGTTGTTGTTTCAGAATTCATTGAACAGGCAAAAGAGATCGAGCTTGATGCCGTTGCAAAAGACGGAGAGATTGTAGCGTATGCAATTTCAGAACATGAAGAGTTTGCAGGAGTACACTCAGGCGATGCAACGATTGTCTTCCCTCCGCAAAAGTTATATATCGAAACGATTCGTCGTATAAAACGTATTTCGCGCCAGATTGCAAAAGCTCTGAATATTACCGGACCTTTCAATATGCAGCTCCTGGCGAAGGATAACGATATCAAGGTTATCGAATGTAACCTGAGAGCTTCGCGAAGCTTCCCGTTTGTTTCAAAAGTTATGAAGTTCAACTTAATTGAGCTTGCAACAAAAGTGATGCTGGATGCCCCGTTTGAGAAGCCGGATAAATCGATCTTCGAACTTGACTATGTAGGGGTTAAAGCTCCGCAGTTCTCATTCCACCGTTTATTGAATGCCGATCCGGTATTAGGAGTTGATATGGCTTCAACCGGTGAAGTCGGATGTATCGGTGAAAACTACTACGAAGCGATCCTGAAGTCAATGCTTTCTGTCGGATATACAATTCCTAAAAAGAATATTCTGATTTCATCAGGACCTGCACGTTCTAAAATCGAACTGCTTAATAGTTCGAGAATGTTGAAATCATTGGGATACGACTTATTTACGACTGACGGAACCCATCGTTTCTTAGCGGATAACGGAATCGAATCGACTAAATTACATTGGCCTGATGAAGAAGATCAGAAACCAAACGTCCTCGATTATATCCGTGAGAAGAAACTTGACCTGGTCATCAATATTCCAAAAAATCATACACGCCGTGAGCTGAGCAACGGATATTACATTCGTCGCAGCGCAATCGACTATAATATCCCGTTGATTACCAATGCAAGGGTTGCCAGCGCATTCATCTATGCATTTTGTAAGATTCCTCAGGATAAAATTGCGATTAAGAGTTGGGATGAATATAAAGCTGAGTAATCAACTTCTCTGCTGAATAGAAAAGACACTGTTCTTTATTCGGATAGAGAACAGTGCCTGTAAAAATAAAACGAGGGGGAACAGATCATTTGGTCTGTTCCCCCTTTTGTTTTATTGTCCGGGTTATGTTAGAGAACTCATAGGTTGTTATGCTTGTTAAGCATGGCTCTTTTTCCTGAATTCCTGTTTGTGTTTTTCCGGAGGGCCTTTAATAAGAATAGCAATATAGGCACCGATAATTGCGACACCGATTGCAACAAGAAATAGAATTGCTTTTGAAACTAAGGTATCTGGAGTGAAACTGAAACCAGTGGCAGGTACTTTCATTAATAAATTGAATAAGGGAACCCATATACCTACCAGGATTCCTTTCAACCATGGATGTTGAGGATCGATGAGCGTAACAATAACCCCGCCCACCATTAAAAGAAATAAGACAATCTTTGAACTGACATTGCTTTTCAACACAAATACATCCAGTAAAGCGACCAGAAACCCGAAGGCGATTGCTACCAGATATGTCCGATATTGTTTCCTCTTCTTTTTCATTGTAATGAGGATTTTAATTATTCCTTTGTAACAATTATACGTTTTCACACGATAAAGAGTTATTTCCTAATTCCAAACTTCCCCTTTCTCACGTCAAATTACTATTTTTACCGGCACAAGCTTTTTGATAGCAGATAAGAACATGAATAAACTTTGGGATAAAGGAATATCAGTAAATAAACTGATTGAAGACTTCACTGTAGGGAAGGATCGGGAGATGGATCAATTCCTGGCTGAATATGATGTATTAGGCTCATTGGCACACATCCGGATGCTTGAAAAAATCGGATTATTGGAATCTGATGAATGTGTAATGCTCAGTCGTGAATTGGTAAATATCTATCATGATATTCGTGACGGACATTTTGAGATTGAAGACGGAGTCGAAGACGTCCATTCTCAGGTCGAAATGTTGTTGACCCGTAAACTGGGTGAAGCAGGTAAGAAGATTCATAGCGGACGTTCCAGAAACGATCAGGTCCTTGTCGATTTGAAATTATTCATCCGTTCTGAATTGAAGAGCGTTGTAGGTGAAGTTCGTAATCTTTTCATCCTGCTTCAGGAACAAAGTGAAAAATATAAAGAAGTGCTGATGCCGGGATATACCCATCTGCAGGTTGCAATGCCTTCTTCTTTTGGACTGTGGTTCGGTGCATATGCCGAAAGTCTGGCTGATGATATGTTATTGTTGCTTTCAGGCTATCGTATCGCGAACCAGAATCCATTGGGATCAGCGGCAGGGTATGGATCTTCATTTCCTTTGGACCGAACCATGACAACTCGTTTGTTAGGCTTTGATACGTTAAGTTACAATGTCGTATATGCTCAGATGGGAAGGGGGAAGACCGAGAAAGTGGTATCATTTGCATTAGCCTCTGTAGCTGCCACTTTATCGAAACTAGCCTATGATGTTTGTCTTTTTATGAGTCAGAATTTTAGTTTCGTCGCACTTCCCGATGAATTGACAACCGGATCAAGTATTATGCCTCATAAGAAGAATCCGGATGTATTTGAATTGGTCCGTTCTCATTGCAATAAACTTCAGGGATTGCCCAATCAAATCACATTGATGATTAATAATCTGCCCAGTGGGTACTTCAGAGATCTTCAGATCATCAAAGAGATTTTTATCCCTGCTTTCCGGGAAATAAAAGATTGTTTGCAGATTACTTCGTTTGCAGTGTCGAATATGAAGATTAAAACGGATATTCTGGAGGATGATCGTTACCGTTACGTATTCAGCGTTGAAGAAGTGAATCGTCTGGTACTCGAAGGTGTTCCTTTCAGAGATGCATATAAAAAAGTAGGGCTCGAAATTATGGAAGGTAAATTTGAGCCTGTGAAGAATGTGAACCATACGCATGAAGGAAGCATTGGGAATTTATGCAATCAGGAAATCAAAGAGAAATTCTTGAATATCTATAAAGAGTTTAGATTTGAAAAAGTAGAAGAAGCTATTGAGGCATTGATCAAATAAGTCTTTGGTTTTTTTTGCTTACCGCATAAAGAAGCAGCGGTTATTTTGTTCTCTGAAACAAAGTAATCGCTGCTTTTCTTTTTAATATACCTGTTGTTATAAGATCAATTTTAGAATAGAGGGAGCATTGTCGGTTTCTCTTTGTTATAGCTGCTGCTATTATTACTCGTATTTGGGATATAAAAACCAGTATGAAAGATCGTTCCCGAAAAGTTACATTCCGACTTCAATTGCGAAGTGGAATTTAAGTGGAGCTTATCATTCCGAACAGGAATATGCATGGAATGGCTTTTTGTTTTTATATTTTTGTTTACTATCCGGCAGGAGGATGCATTCCTGCAATAACAAGCATATAGAACTACAATCATGAGAATTCTACATACCTCCGACTGGCATTTGGGAAAACGATTGGAAAGCTTCTCCCGGTTGGACGAACAGCAGGAAGTGCTTAATGAGATCTGTGACATTGCCGAAAAAGAACAGGTCCATGTTGTTTTGATTTCAGGAGATCTGTTTGACACATTTAATCCGTCAACCGAAGCTGTCGATTTATTTTATCGCACGTTAAAACGTCTTGCCAACAACGGGAAACGGGCAGTTATCGCAATTGCGGGGAATCATGATTCCCCGGACCGTATTGAAGCCCCTGACCCGTTGGCCCGTGAATGTGGAATACTGTTTGTAGGTTATCCAAATTCAACGATAAATCCGTTCAAGCTTGACAGTGGATTGGAAGTAATTCAAAGTGAGCAGGGATTTATTGAACTTAAAGTGCCGGAGGCAACTGAGCTGTTGCGATTGATTCTTACTCCATATGCGAATGAGTTTAGATTGAGAACCTTCCTGGGAAATGAAGATCCGGAAGAAGAATTGAGAATGATTTTGAAAGAGAAATGGGAGGAGACAGCTAATCGTTTTTGTGATAACAAAGGGGTTAACATCCTTTCCGCACACCTTTTTATGATGAAGGAGGGCGAAGAACAACCCGAAGAGCCGGAAGATGAAAAGCCTGTCTTATATATCGGAGGCGCACAACCTGTATTTTCTAACGATATTCCCGAAGCGGTTCAATATGTTGCGTTGGGACATCTTCATCGAAAACAGATCATTGATAATAATCACTGCCCGGTCATTTATTCGGGAAGCCCGCTGGCCTACAGTTTCGGCGAGGCCAATCAGGATAAATTTGTTGTTTGTATCAATGCGGAAGCAGGCAAGAACGCTGAGTTTACGGAAATACAGTTGGAGAAGGGGAAGCGTCTCCTGAGAAAACGCTTTGAGGATGTTGATGTGGCAGTGGAATGGCTTATTCAGAATCCGGATCCTTTTGTTGAATTAACCATGGTCTCAGAAACCTATTTGTCATCGACCGACCGCAAGCGCTTGTATGAAGCTCATGAAGGGATTGTGACACTTATCCCCGAGGTCCTTCATCAAAATCCGGATGATTTTGAGGCTTCCTCTAATATTGAGCTCAGTAAAAGCATGGATGAACTCTTTAAGGATTTTTTCCTGTCACGGAAAGGGCAGGAGCCCAATGATCGGCTAATGAATTTATTTAAAGAAGTATTATCGGAGGAGGAGCTATGATACCGGTTACATTGACAATTCAGGGGATGTACTCCTATCGAAATAAACAGACGATTGATTTTACAAAATTGACCCAAGCCGGTTTATTCGGAATCTTCGGAGGAGTTGGCTGTGGTAAATCAACGATTCTGGAAGCAATCACTTTTGCGCTTTATGGTGAATCAGAACGGTTGAATAAAGGGGATAATCGTAACTATAATATGATGAACCTCAAATCGAATGAGCTTCTGATCGATTTTGAGTTTAAGACAAGCGATGAGAATCATTATCGATTTGTGGTTAAAGCCAAAAGAAACGGGAAGAATTTTGAGGAGGTTAAGAAGTATGAACGGACTGCATATAAGAAGCAGGATGATGACTGGGAACCAATAGAGTGTTCGCAGGTTGAAGCGATTACCGGTTTGAATTATAAAAACTTTAGAAGGACGGTGATTATTCCTCAGGGGAAATTTCAGGAGTTTTTACAGCTGAGTACGAATGATCGAACCGAGATGCTGAAAGAACTTTTTAATCTCAATAAATATGATCTCTATTCGAAGGTTGCAGGGATAGAAGCCCGGAATAATGAGAAAATTCAGAATTTAAACGGACAGATTCAGTCGATCGGAGAAATTAATCCGGAAGAGATTGCGGTCAAAGAAAAGCTGTTGGAGGAAATGAGAACTCAGACCGTAAAGTTGAATGAAGAGTCCTCTCTGCAACAGAAGCAGATGCAAGAATTTGAACAGTTGAAAGGACTGACTCTGAATCTGGAACAATACAATCAGCATTTATCGGAATTACAGAAACAGGAACCGGATATAAATCGACAGGAGCAAGAGTTAAAAGAATATGAGAAGTTCTCTCTGGAGTTCAAGTCCGATCTGGATCAACTAAACATCCTGGATGCAAGCAGAATTAAAACGACTGAAGATATTGAGGCTTCGAAACAGAAACTGCTGGTTGTGAATGAGACTATAAAGAAGTCCGAGATAGATTTTAATCAAACCCGAATTGCTTTTGAACAGAAAGAGAAGCTGAATCAGGAGTCGGAAGAACTCCGAAAACTGATCTCTATCCGCAATCTGGAGACAGATAGGAATGAAAAGCAGGAACGATTGAGTAAGGGAAGAGATCTTATTGAAGGAATGGGGCTTTCTATTTATTCTGATAAACAATCACTTGGCGATCTTAAAATAAAAGTTGAGCATCTGCAAAAAGAGCTTCCGGATTTGGCATTACTGTCGTTGATTAAAGACTGGTTCACCAATAGGAACAATTATATTGCAAATCGGAATGAATATAAGAAGAAGATATCGGGTCTGACTCAGGCTCTTTTGGCAAAAAATCAGGAGGCCTGTCATTCCGTTTTATCCTTGAGCGAAGATGCGGATCGTCTTTCCTTTGGTGAGATTAACAGCCTGTTGGATGAAGAAAAGAAGAGTCTTGAAAAACGGAGCAAAGAACTGGATTCGGAAGTCTTGCATCTTGAAATTCAAAACCGGTTGGAAGAATTTGCCAACGGATTGACCGAAGGGCAGCCATGCCCGCTTTGCGGATCAGATCATCATCCGAATGTCTTAAATGCACAGAATCTTACAGAAAGATTAGCGAAGAGCAGAGGGTTACAGCAGGAGGTCAGGCTAAGGGCCAAACAGATTCTTGATCTTGAAAAAGCGTTTACACAATATGTGATTCAGGCTGCTTCCATTGAAGATCAGATAAAGACTGAAAATATCCGACTGAAAGAATCGGACGAGAAGATCAGAGCGCATGAAACGAAGTTCGTATGGCCGGGATTTTCCATGGACAATGAAGAGCAGCTTTCCAATGAGTATAAGAAAGCGGAGGTTTTGAAACAGGAACTGGAAAAAGCGAATCAGGAACTGAATGTACTTTCCCGGAAAATCGAGACTGATGAGAAGAACCGTGAAAAGTATTCGAAAGCAATTGAAGACCTGGATAAAGACTGTATCGCACTTCAAACTCAAAGTGCTTTACTGACAGATCAGTTGACAATTGTCAAGGTTGATGATTTTCATGAAACTCCTTCTGCTGATTTGAAAATGAGAGCAGATGATCTGACCTTGCGTTATAAACTCCTCGTTGAAAAATATCATAAAGAGGAAAAAATCCTTTCTGATTTAAGAACGAATGCGGGAACTCTGACAGGAAGCATTGAAACGAATCAGAATGCGCTTCAGAATATTCTGACCAAAAAGGACCGGTTGAATGAATCAATCAACAGAAAGCTATTGGAATCAGGCATTGTGTCAAAAGAGTATGTTGAACGAACATTGGCTAAACAGTTGGATATTGCCGGGCTTCGAAAAATGATAGAGACATTCCGTCGGGATTATGAGACGACCCGGAAATATATTTCAGAATTGGAGTGTGAGCTGAAGGGAAGAAAATATGATGAATTAAAACATCGGGAAGTCAAGGTGTCGCTTGATCTCCTTTCTCAGAAGATTGAGTCTTTCAATCAGCAAATCGGGAGTCTTCAAAATGAAGTTCAACGTTTAAAAAGCGATTTGGAACGTTATCTGACTCTTCGAACTGAACTTGATAAATTAAATCTGAGAGCACAGGATATTGTTGAGTTGAAGAATCTGTTTCGTGCCAATGCTTTCGTAAACTATATTTCGACCGTTTATCTTCGGAATCTTTGTAAAACGGCTAATGAACGGTTTTATAAACTCACCCGGCAAAAATTGAATCTTGAACTGACAGAGGATAACGGTTTCCAGGTACGTGATTTTATGAATGAAGGGAAGGTGCGGAGTGTGAAGACTCTGTCGGGAGGACAAACCTTTCAGGCATCCCTGTCTTTGGCTTTATCATTGGCAGATAGTATCCACAAGGTTTCTCCCGGGTATGAAAATTTCTTCTTCCTGGATGAAGGGTTTGGAACTCTCGATAAAGATTCATTGGATATTGTTTTCGAGACTCTTAAATCGCTGAAGAAAGAAAACC
>JAUZOB010000153.1 GCA_030706665.1 Bacteroidota bacterium | reverse complement strand
TGCTGTTAACCAAAATGGAATTCCAATGGCATTAAAGAACGCCAGTTGTAAAACCCCGGTTACCACAAACAACCGGAATGAAGAACCAATGGTTTGTGAGATAATAAAGAAAAATGAACCTGTCTTATATGATCTTACACCCAGACGATGCTGTAAATATGTATAGATAGAAATCAAATTCATTTTGTAATAGAGCGGTATGAGAACCAATGCAATAATCCAGTAACCTACAAAATTTCCGAATAGAAATTGAAGGTAGTTCCAATTGGAATTGCCTACTTCACCGGGAACTGAAACGAATGTAATCCCGGAAATTGATGATCCGATCATCCCGAAGGCTACAAGATACCAAGGGGACTTTCTGTTGGCTGTAAAAAAAGTCTCATTACTGGCATTTCTTGAAGTCAGTATAGACACCACAATTAACATGGCGTAGTAACCGAATAGAATAGAAAAGACTAGCGTCAGGCTCATATGCTTAATTGATCAGCGGGTTTATTTAAATTGATTTTTTTGCTCAAAGTAAACAGGCAGGCTCTCCATGTTTGAATGACTTCTTGCTGTCAGAACATACAGATAATCTGCGGAATTATGCTTTTTGTCTATTGTAATCTCATACTGATTGTCTGCTTTTGCTGTTCTACAGGTAACCCCGGTTTTGATGGCCAGTCAATATTATCAACTGTCGCAAACCAAGCAGAAGATATCTCCCGCTTGGTGAAATATTGTACATCCGTTATATAAAGTAGAATTAAAAAGTGAAAGGCTTTTTCATCTGCTTGAGAATAACGGTATGAGGTCTAGTTCTTGCTGTTTAAATACTCAATGTTCATTTTCCAGGACCATTTGTCAAAGTAAAGATTTCCTTCCGGGCCTTCCACTTCTCCCCGTTGAAAGTCAACAGGCTCACTTCGTGGAAATGTTTTTGGCGGATATAATTTTTGTCCGTAGTCTTTGTTAATGATTAATCGATAGGAATCGATTCCTGTTATATAAAAGTTTCGAACCCCCGGAATATTTGAATTCTGAAGGTTAAACGACTGATCCAACGGAACCCATCCTATGCCTTCAAAATAAACTTCACTCCAATCATGCAAACTGATTCCTGTAGGATGAAGCATCCAGCCTGTTTGCCATCTGGCAGGAATCCCCTGATATCTGGCCATGGTCATAAACAGAAGGGTCTGCATTCCGCAATCCCCATGTTTGTTATCCAATACATATTCTGGGATGCATGGAACGATAGAATATTCCAATGCGCTGGCCCAGGTAATATGATCGTTTATCCAGGTATAGATCTTTTGTGTTTTAATGAGCGGATTCTTCTCTTCTCCTACAATGGCATTCGAAAGATCACGAATCCTTTTGCTGAATACTATTTGAGGCGCCCTTTCTGAAGTATTCGTACGATAAAGTTCAGATGTCGTATCGTAGGGTTTTATGTCCTTCGGGTCCAGATTGAAATATTGCGCATGCGATTTGATCTTAAACCGTACGTTAAAGATTGCAGGCTGCCCTGTTTGCGCTGTCTGCTCCATGTAAATCGTTCTCTGTGCAATATCCTTGGGTGCAATGATATATTTGGAATGATTGCATCCTAACATTTGAACATCTGTCTGCCTTGGCATGTCTTCTCTGGGGAAAGGTAGCCAACAACGAATGGTTTGACCTGCACGAACAACATCCGGTTTGACCGTTAATGTAAAATTCAGTATCATCTCACGTGGCTCCGTCAACTGACCGGGGTATTGTGTTTCTTTTACAATTGAAGATGTATGACTAATTTTAAAAATCGTAAGAGAATCTACTGAAGAACTGTCTTTCTGTTCTCTAACTTTTTGGGCTTCCTTGTCAAGTAGAAAAAGGTTAGATACGGCGCTACTGAAATATCTTTTCTGATTATCGATTAACCTTACCTCGAGTTTCTTCGACTTCTCCCATGCACTCAACTGACCTTCGGTCAGGTTGGGATAATATTTCGACAATTGCTCGCGAACCTGTAGTTTGGTCAATGTAAAATCTCTTCTGATTCGGTGAATTTGGTCTTTAAGAGAATCTAACTGGCGAACAGATGAAGCAGATAAGTTACTTTTCTTCGCTAATGATTTGATGAGAGATTCGGCTTCTGTGAATTTGCCGGCTTTAATCATCTGACTAACCGGTTTGGTATTTACCGGCGATTGTGACTGAAATCCGGTACAAATCAGTACCGTTAATCCGAGAGAAAGAAGAAGTAGATTTTTCATAGGATATCTATAACATGTCATACAACTACAAAAATAGAAAAATTAGAATGTGTTGATGTTTCAACAAAAAATATTTTCAGGATAAAGTTAAAAGTTTCAGAAAATAATAGAAGAAATTGAGGGCAGAAACCGAAAAGATTAAAAAATAAGATAAAGAAGGCCTGTATTTTTAGTTAAAATTGAGGGGTATTACACAAATGAAACAAAAACTAACGACTGGGTGTTATAAGAAAAAGAAACCGTTAGTGAAAGTATGATGAAAATTACACGCATGGAAATTGATGGTTAATGTAATTATTCCTTTTAAACTTTGTTGTTGGGAAAGGAGCATATTTATGAAAAAGAATCGGATTAAAATATCGCCTGATTTATCGCTGCACCTTAAAATAAAGACATACTGGAAAGGATTGACGTCCGAAGTGGTTAATGCTCTTAAGGCATATCCGACTGATGTTATTTTCTATTCACATGCAATCCGTGTTCAAATAAAACGAATAAGGTCGCTTTTGCTATTAATCAAAGATCAGTTGCAGACTGAAGAATATGAAGAATTTGATGCATTATATCAGGAACTCGGGAACCGATTGGGATTGATCAGAGAGCACTATATTCTTTTAAAAACCTTTCAGCGAATCAGGACGGCTTTCCATTCGGCTAATAGTCAGCCGTTGGTCGATTTTTATAAGACACTTGAATTACAATACGATGATTTATTGAAAGAGATTAATTTGGACAGAAACAGTTTTCTTCAGTATGTAGATAAGTTCAATGCCTCAACTTTAAAGATTGATAATGTCTTTCAGAGTATAGACAATAAGAAATTGAAAAAGAGATATCAACTTACCTGCGACAAATGTTTCAAAATCGCAAAGAGTCTGAGCTTAGGCTCAAGTGCTGAAGATTTTCACAGCTTTCGTAAATGGGCTAAGAAGGTGCTTTATCAACAAATTTTTTTTAAACAAATTTTAAAGCAACGCTGTAAGGTTCGACATAATAGTAAGTTAAAAAAGATAGCTAAAATAGTGGGGGAAGAACATGATTTGCAGATTTTACGGCATCAGTGGGAAATATTGGAAATTCCTCTTAATAATAATATGAGTTTGATTCTCAATCACCGGATTGTCTCTCAACGGAAAAGGATATTGCAAATGATTAAAAAAGTCTTTTGATGTTGAAAAATGACAAAAAGCCTTAAGAATAAAGATCCTTAAGGCTTTTCTATAGTAAGAGAACCGGAGTTCTTATTTCAGCATTACCTCTACCGCTTTTTGTAATTGTTGGTCAGTTCCCTGAGAAACAATATCGTAATCATTGTAGATCAGGTAGTCGGGCAGGAGAGTCTGATTCTCCAGATATTTTCCATTCATATCTTTACATCCCATTTCGGGAATTCCAAATACCAATGAAGGGTCAATCTGATCTTCCCACCATACTGCAGTCATAGTGCCGGCAACCGGTGCGCCGATTAGCGGACCGATTCCTAAAGTCTTATAAGTCCAAGGAAAGGCGTGGGCATCCGAATAATTGCTTTCACTCATCAATACACAAGATTTCTTATACCATTTGTTCATTGGCTCTGATCCTACATATTTGTCCCGAGGGGTCATATCGACATAACGTTTGCCCATCAGCAGTGTGGCCAGATCATCATGCAACCAACCGCCTCCGTTAAAACGGGTGTCGACAATGATTGCTTCTTTTGAGACGAATCGGCCCAGAATATCAGAGAAAGCTGTCCGGAAGCTGTTTGAATCCATTCCGCGAACATGAACATATCCAACCCGACCTTCGGATGCATATTCAACTTCGGTACGACGTTGCTTTACCCAACGTTGATAAAGAAGCTCTTCGTTAGCCTGGTTAGAAATAGGTTTTATAACCTCTTCCCATCGTTTCTTTGATTGCGGATCATATAATGCGAGGATGATATTTTTCCCTTCCAGACGATTTAAAAGTGAAAAATAATCCATATCCGCTTTAATTTGCTGGTCATTGATCTTTTCGATAATAATCCCTGCCTTGATTCTAGAATCGGCATTGTTCATCGGGCCTTTTTCAAGAACCTCCGCTATTGCTAATCCATCACCGGTATACTCCCAGTCGATTAAGGCTCCAAGACATGCCGTGCGATCTCCGCTGGGAGAGGAGAAAGAATAGCGACATCCTGTGTGCGATCCGTTTAACTCACCCAAGAGCTCACTGAGCATCTCTGCAAAATCAAAGTTATTGTCAATATCGGGAAGAAATTTTTCATAATCCTTCTTGTATCTCTCCCAATCAACACCATGTAAGTTCGGATCGTAGAACTTCTCTTTGACTTGTTTCCATGCATGTTCAAAGATGTATGATTTTTCCTCCGGATTGTTAAGCGTAAAATCAGCTCTAAATCCAATATCAGTCTTTTGATTGTTACTAACCTCTATCTTCATCATCGTACCTCCTGAAACAAGGAATAAGAATTTACCCTCTTTATCAAACTGCATCGATCCTCCAGTGCCATTTAACTTCATGACTAGCTTCGTTTCATTTTCGCGTAGATTCTTTTCCCACAAGTCATATCCTTTTTCAAAGTGGCTGAGGTAATATAGTTTCTTCCCGTCAGGAGTAATTACCGCATCAGATAAATCGGATGAGTTAATGGTCAGGCGCGTTACCCTGTCCTCAATGTTTTCCAATTGAAGCTTTATTGGTTTTACTTCTGTCTTGGTCGAATCCTTAGCTGCAGTATCTTTCCCTTTCCTGGATGACTTTTTATCTTTATTCTCACTTTTATCTTTAGACTTATCATCACTCTTTTCTTTTGGCTTATCACCATATTTGAGCTCATATTCTTCTTTGGACAATTTAAACTTATCCCATGCTTCCTGATTGAAGAACATGGCATAAACGTCTTGTTCCGAGCCAAAGCCGCCATGACTGCGTAATCCCATCCGGTCGCTGAACCAGATCATCATATCTCCTTTCATCATCCACTTGGGTGATTCATCAGCATAACCGCTTTGGGTAAGGTTAATCGGCTTTTGCATTCCCTGCGCATCAATCAGTCCGACCTCATTAACCCACCTTCCGTCTGCATCGTATGAAATCAGAAACCATTTGCTGTCGGGTGACCAGTCAAACCATTGATCACCATCGGCGTAGGAGAAGCCATATTTCCAATCCAAAACCGTTCGAACTTGTTTACTGGCAAGATTGATAACCTTCAGGATTGTGCGGCTTTCGAGAAAAGCGACTTCCTTACCATCTGGAGAATAACGGGGTTGAAAGCTGGCTTTGTCCGTATCGATTAAAGGCTCTTCTTTTAACTGAAGAGCACTGAAAAAATACTTATCCTCACTACGAACGAGTTTGGTTTGATATATTTTCCAATTCCCGTTACGTTCACCTGCATAAATCAGAGAACGGCCATCAGGACTAAAGCTAACTGAGCGTTCCTGAGTAGGAGTGTTTGTAATTCTTTTAGTTGTAGAATATTCCACGGAAGTAACATAGACTTCACCGCGAACAATGAACGCGACTTCCTTGCCGTTGGGGGATACCGACATCTCGGTGATTCCTGAATTTAACTGCATAAAGTCGATGGGATTCTTCTTTTGATCCGAAAGAATAGTGACATTTATCTTTTGAGGCTGACCTCCGGGAGTCTGGGTATAAATTCCTCCATTGTATGAGTAACACATCTTGCCGGAAGTTGCTAACGATAGGAAGCGTACCGGATGTCTGTCGAAGAATGAAATCTGTTCCTGCTTATCGGGGTTCGATGTGTTCATCTTCCAAACATTGAAAGATCCGGATTTCTCAGATAAATAGAAGATACTCTGTTCATCATTTGAATAGACCGGATTTCTGTCTTCTCCATTAAACGAAGTAAGCTTGGTGTGCTTGCCTGTTTCGGCTGAGTACTTCCAGATATCACGGGTTACAGGTGAGGTGTGATGTTTTCTCCATTTATCTTCATAACCTTTAATGTCTTCGTAAATGAAATTTTTCCCTTCTTTGGAATAACAAACATTCAGTGCCGGAGTTGTAATGATTTGTTTAACTCTTCCTCCTTTTGCCGGAACTTCATAAAGCTCGGTAAGCAAAGGACTTGGGAATTGCGCATTTTTTACATCATCCTGAATGTGTGCTGAAAATATGATTCGTTGATCGTCGTTTGAGAAACACTCCGGGATTTCATTGGCCGAATGAAATGTAACGCGCGTTGCTTCACCTCCTTCTTCCGGAATCGTGAAGATGTCGAAATTGCCATAACGATTACTGGCAAACGCAATGGTTTTACCATCGTGCGACCATATCGGATTGAAATCGTAAGCCGGATGATTGGTCAATTGACGTGCTGTACCTCCTTCGGCCGCAACAATGTAAAGGTCGCCTTTATAGGAAAAGACGATCTCTCTGCCATCGGGAGAAATCTTCGGGTAGCGCATCCATAATGGAGAATTGGATGCCCAACCCTGTACAGACAATACAAGGATTGTCACCAGGAAAATAAACTTTTTCATAAACATTGTCATGTGAGATTTAACAGATTCAAGTGCAGAAGTCTAATTTGCACTGCATATATTAGACATTAATGTGATTAAATAATTACAGATTCCGGTCTTTTTCTTTGAAAAAAATATCCGGTCTTTCTTCTAAAAATGATAGAGGTAATTCAACCTTGATTTCCTGCATGTTTATAATCAAAAAATGAATCATGAATGGGAAAATCAAATATCTTTAAATCCGTATTCTTAAATGAAGTAACCCAATGGCAGTATACAGGTTTGAACACGGAAAGTTAATCCTGAATAAAGCGGATTAATTTTTTTATTCAATAGTAACACGAATGTTTAAATAAATAACACCATTCTAACCCTGGAAATAATGAACTCGCAAATTCTAATCTTAAGTCTAACAGCTGCATCCGTTGGTTTTATCCATACGCTTTTTGGCCCTGATCATTATTTGCCATTTATTGTACTTTCAAAGGCGCGAAAATGGAGTAATGTAAAAACAGCATGGATAACAGTTTTGTGCGGAATCGGTCATATTTCCGGGTCTGTATTGATTGGATTCATTGGGATTGCATTTGGGATTGCTCTTTCGAAATTGCAGCATCTCGAATCAATCAGAGGGAATATTACCGGATGGGTGATTATCCTTTTCGGATTAGGTTATACTCTTTGGGGATTAAAGAGAGCTTTTAAGAACCAAAAGCATACTCATGCTCATTTTCATTTAAACGGAATGGCCCATACGCATGAACATACCCATTTTGAAGAGCATGCACATCCTCATGTCGATCAGCCCCATAGTTCTGATGATGGTGTCTTATATTCGGAAAAAGTTGCTTACAAAAAATTGACACCCTGGCTATTGTTTATCATTTTTGTATTAGGGCCTTGCGAACCATTAATTCCATTAGTGATGTTTCCTGCCAGCCAACATAACACATCGGGAGTTATATGTGTAATATCAGTTTTTGGTGTTATTACTATTGTGACCATGACAACATTGGTTATGTTGATGACCTGTGGAATGAAATTCGTTAAATTTCAAAAACTGGAAAAGTATACTCATGCCCTGGCAGGAGCTACTATCTTTTTTTGTGGCATAGCA
>JAUZOB010000152.1 GCA_030706665.1 Bacteroidota bacterium | reverse complement strand
TTCGAACTTAAGTTTTGGAATGTATCTGGCCCATATATTTATCTTGAATCAATTATTTAAAGTGTGGAGCAGCTTATTTTCTTCTCCGATGGTCATAATCCCGATCCTGGCAATCTCGACGTTTATTACGACTTATCTTTTGATAAAAGCACTTTCTTTTTTGCCCAAAAGCAAATACATAGTGGGCTGATTGATTTTTACATGTCGTATGTATGAACGGGAGATGAGAATGATCGGTTCATTTATCAACAGTAAAGCTTGACTCGAAAAGCTAATTCGTACTGAATTCGTTTTATTGTTAAAATCATTAATTTTGGAGGGTTAATGAAGTATTATTTTAGTGCGCAGATCTATGCTTAAGATCATTTTGTTTTTGTTTCTTTTGGGAATAGTTGATGCTGTTTTCGGTCAGGAATCTTATTTCCTATCAGCAACGGCATCCAATTATAATACTCATTCTTCAAATCTAAAAGGAAATGAGCTTTACTTTGAACTATTCAGGAAATGTAATCAGAAAGCCCCTCCAATTTTAAACTATGATTTTAGCGAGGGACTTTTTCCCGGATTTATTGTTTCTTACGATCAGAGTACGGAAAAGCCAGTAAAGAATAAGAAACACAAGAAGATGCTCCGAAAGGTTACCAAGCCCATAGTTCGTTTAATCAAATTCAATAAGAAGATTATTTGGTCAGGTTTGGGAATTAAAGACAGAAGAAAAGAAGAGAAGACTCCTTCGCTTTTTTACTACGGACAATGGATTACAGAAGGATTTGCTTCTCATGCCAATGAGCAGAATACAAGAATTGCTTCAATACAATCTCTGTCATTTCTGCCGGCATATTCAATAAATGAGTCACAGTCCCCTTTTAAAAATGTTCACCTCTTGGGGATAATTATGAATTTTGATATCAATCAGGATAACAACAAGTTGTTAAAGCATTTTTATCAGAATTTGAATATGAGAACGCCAGTCCGTCGCTTTATTAATGACGGGTTTACTTTCACGGTTCGATTAAGATAAGAATTACTGATATTGGACGTAGACTGGAGGAGGATAGAGTCCCAAAACCTCTTGCGGTTGCATCATACGTTTCCCATATGTTACATCATTCTTGTAGAAGAGTTTGAATCCTGCAAAAGAGAGCGGTTCGTTATAAATAGAGTAGTAAAAGGAGTTTCGTTTAAGTGCCGGGCTTCCAAATCCGTCCATCTCAATGATAAGCTGTACCTCAGGTTCGAGTTTAATCTTCTCGTCCACGATGATCATTTTCTTAAAAAAACGATGGATGATTAATACTTTTGGGGGCAGTCCGTTTTGAATTACTATTTTTTTCAGATGCTGAATACACCAGTTGATCTCGCTTGTATTCATATGTCCATAGGATCTGCCCGGGATTCTGTTGTCGTGCATATAAAATTCAGGATCGATGGCAACGTGGACATCCGGTCTTAAAAGAAAATTACCATAGTATCGGATTTCGGACTGAACGTTACTGTGTCCGGGTTGAATATCCATAATCAGGATTCCTTTAGTCCTTTTCGCAAGGGCATAAGCTTCTTCAACGATCTTTGATCCGACGCGCCTGCGGTACATTCCATCTGCCATAGGTTTATTCTGTGCTACAACGACAATTTGTTGAATTGCAGGAGTAACAGGCGTACCGTGTAAAACCTTTTTCCATTTGTCTATCTGTTCGTTAAGACGGAAAAGCAATTCATTGGAATGATACTCTCCTAATACTCCCATCCGATTATTTTCAAGTGTGCCATAATAGGCTACTATAAAATTACGGGGAATCAGGGATGAATTTTTGTAAATCGGAATTTTTAATGGCCAACCATGCGAAGCATGCTTCTTAAAAACAGCAGAGGTGTCGTTCTGATGGTGATAAGGGTAGGAGATTGTTACCACACTGTCGCGTGGAATCGGATTAGGAATTTGAGGCTTAACCCCGGGTACTGTTGTCTCCAATGCAGCGATAGCTGCAAATATAAGCAAGACAGGAATCACTATGATTAAGATTTTCATAAATGGAGAAAGCAGAGAGTTCGATTTTCCCTTTTCGTTAGAAATCATAGATTGGCTTAAATGATTAATTCTGAGTTTTTATAACACGTTTTCCCTGTCTTGTCGATTTATTCTTCCGAATTTGCACAGTGCCTCCGGGGCTTATTATTTTGGAAGGAATAACTTTTACTAAAATACGAATCTTCTTTATATGTAAATATAATTAGGCCTCTTATTTTTTAACCGCACGATACGCTTCTTCGAAGAGATTCCGAAGCTTCAATGTTTCGTTAGAATAGTTGTTATACTTTAAGAGATACCGTTATCGGGGTGTTTTGTGTAGTAATAGGGGAATATGGGAGTTCCCAAAAAGAGAAACAGTTCTTCAGAAAACTTACAATTTACAGGTGCTGGGATAACTCATTTTACTCGGAAGGTCAGCTTATTGGTTGAAACGATCTGTAAATAAGTGTACTGTGTGAGTGCTTTTATGCTTTGTATTACAAATGCAAGAACAGCAAAGTGATATTTTTTCTTTTGCGACTGCCTGATGTTTGTCCGGAATAAGTCCTCAAATTCAAGGATCTTCTTATAATGAAAAATCGCTTGTATAAGATGTTTTTTCAATCTTGTACAAGCGATTTTATATGTTTCCCAAGGAAGTGTTTTGAAATATAACCTCTTTTTTATCGGGCTTGGCTGAGCATGAATTTTTTAAATTCTTCAAATTCAAACGAAAGGGGAATGGATTTCTTTTCACCTTTCATAAATGCCTGTAGCTTTTCGGGAATTTCAATCTTACCTGCTCCGAGTATTTCTTCTATGGTTCCGAGAAATTTAGTCGGATGAGCGGTTTCAAGAAAGACTCCGACTTCATCTGTAGCAAGTGAGTTTTGAAGGCTCATATAAGCACATGCTCCGTGAGGGTCCAGAAGATAATGATGAGAGTTGTAAGTGTCAGAAATTGCTTGACGAATTTCATCATCAGAGAATCGACTTCCCTTTATTGCTTTGGAAATCTTTTGGTGTGAATTCCCGAATAGATCCAGAATTCGTGCAAAGTTGCTCGGATCTCCCACGTCCATTGCATTGGCAATTGTCTCAATAGAAGGAGCGGGACGATATTCGCCTGTTTTTAGATATTGGTAAACAATGTCGTTTTCGTTATTGGCAGCAATGAAACGGTTTACTGGTAATCCCATTTCGCGGGCGAAAAGGCCTGCGGTCAGGTTCCCAAAGTTTCCACTGGGTACAGCAATGACAAGTTCCTTGTGTCTTAACACTCCCGCTTCTTTTAATCGAGCATAAGCATTAAAATAATAAAATGCCTGAGGAAGGAAACGAGCCACGTTGATTGAATTTGCTGAAGTCAGAGTGAGAGCGGAACGAAGATCTTCATCAAGGAAAGCGCGTTTTACCAAACGTTGGCAATCATCAAAAGTTCCGTCTATCTCTAATGCTGTAATATTGGCCCCCAGAGTCGTAAATTGCTTCTCCTGGATTTCACTGACTTTCCCTTTTGGATAAAGCACGAAAACACGAATTCCGGGTACATTCAGGAATCCATTGGCTACGGCACTTCCAGTGTCACCGGAGGTTGCAACAAGTACATTGACTTCCTCTTTTGTGTCGCCAAGAAAGTGAGATAAAAGACGGGCCATAAATCGTGCCCCTACGTCTTTAAAGGCTAACGTTGGTCCGTGAAATAGCTCAAGAGACCAGATGCTGTCAGCTACCGGGACAACCGGACAATCAAAATTGAGTGTATCGTATACAATGTTTTTCAGTTTAGCTAACTCAATATCTTCTCCGAAGAATTTGCGAGCGACTTCATATGCAATTTCCTGAAAAGAGAGTTTGTCAATTTGTTCGAAGAATGAAGGATCGAATTTCTCAATTCTTTCGGGCATAAAGAGTCCTTTATCTTCGGCAAGTCCCATGATTACTGCATCACTGAGACTAACATTGCGAATGCTTTTATTTGTACTATAATATTTCATCGTGAGATATATTTAATAACAGAACCTGCAGTATTGTTTTTCCTGCCTTTTCTATTTCAAAAAATTGTAACGTTAAATCTGATTTTTAATCAGGCATCTAAGAGATTTAAGATAAATTCATTTCCGCTAATGATGCCAAATGCTCCTTGTTTTACCGAATCCTCATTAAAAATTTCTACAGAATCAGCAACTGCACCCGGTTTGTATATTACAAAAGGAACCGGATTGCGGGTATGCGTCCTTATGGCGCAAGGAGTCGGATGATCAGGAAGTAAGGCAATACAAACCGGTTCTTCGAATGAAGCAACAGCATTCATTATCGGGCCGAGCACACGATGGTCAATATTTTCAATTGTCTGAATCTTTAATTTATAATCACCTTCATGTCCGGCTTCGTCAGGTGCTTCAATGTGCAGGTAAACAAAATCTTTTTCTTTTAATGCTTCTATTGCAGCTTTCGCTTTTCCTTCGAAATTGGTATTGTATAATCCGGTTGCTCCTTCAACTTTAATGACTTCCATTCCGGCATAAACTCCTATTCCCTGAATCAGGTCAACTGCTGAGATTACTGCTGACTTTTTTAACCCATACATCATTTCCAATGTATCCATTTGCGGGCGATAGCCAGGGGACCATGGCCAGATGGAATTTGCCGGGTCTTTCCCTTCTGCTTTGCGTTTTAGGTTAACCGGATGATTCTCCAGTATATTTCTTGAGGCCAGAATCAACTTGTTTAATAAGTCGGCAGTTGAATCGGCTTCAGGGGCAACTGATTTTACCAGAATATCACGCCATGGAGTACCTGGTACATCGTGTGGAGGAGTGCAGTCAAGTTGCTTTTTCCCTCCTTTGATAACCAAAAGGTGACGATATGAAACTCCTTTATAAAATTTTACCTGTTCATTTCCCAGCTCTTTTTCCAAGGCATCAATCAACTGGTGAGCTTCTTCGTTAGAGATATGTCCGGCTGAGTGATTTTTTAACAGGTCACCTTCAAGGCAAACAAGGTTACATCTTAAAGCCATGTCTTCCGGCTCAAGGCTGACCCCCATGCTTGCTGCTTCAAGGACTCCGCGTCCTTCATATATTTTCTCTACGTCATATCCTAATACGGCTGAGTTGGCGACCTCGCTGCCGGGATGCATACTTTGTGGGACTGTTACTAAAAGTCCGTTTCTCCCACGATGAGCCAGCTCGTCCATATTGGGAGTCTGGGCAGCCATCAAAGGAGTTTTATTTCCTAGTTCGGCAATGGGTTCGTCAGCCATCCCATCTGCCAGTAATATGATATATTTCATTGAAATCCTTATTAAATGTTAGAAACCCTGATGATATCAGCAAACACTCCTGCGGCTGTAACTTCAGCTCCGGCACCATATCCTTTAATGATCATCGGATATTGGTTGTATCGATCCGTCGTGAAAAGGAAAACATTGTTGCTGCCTTCCAATTCATAGAAAGGATGTCCGGGTGGAACACTCTCAATGCCGACACTTGCTCCTGTTTTATCGAAACGAGCTACAAATCGCATCCGCTTTCCTTCGGAGGCTGCTTTTTCAGCTACCACTCCGAATTCATCATCAAATGCTTCTACATCTTTTAGAAATGAATCTGCTTCACCATTGAAATACTTCTCTGGTAAGAAGCTTTTGATTTCCACATCACTTTGTTCAAGCTGATACCCTGCTTCCCTGGCTAAAATAACCAGTTTCCGGACTACATCACGTCCGCAGAGGTCAATACGGGGATCCGGTTCTGTATACCCTTTATCTCTTGCCATGGCAATGGCCTTACTTAATGGGATCTCCTTGCTTACTACATTGAAAATAAAATTCAGCGTTCCAGACAGTACTGCCTCGATTTTTATGACTTTATCTCCTGAATTTACCAGGTCATTCAATGTATTGATAACTGGCAGGCCTGCACCAACATTTGTTTCAATGAGAAATTTAACACCTCTGAGCGCTGCCATCTTTTTCAGTCCGGCATAGCTTTCGTAAGAAGAAGATGCTGCAATTTTATTGGCAGCCACAATTGAAATATTATTTTCTAGAACAGTCTTGTAAAATTCAACAGGTGCCTCTCCTGCCGTACAATCCACAAAAATTGAGTTCTGCAGGTTCATTGCTTTCATCTGTTCCACAAATGAGCTTAACTCTGCTTTCTGCCCTTTTGAGTCCAAAATCTCGTTCCAGTTGCTAAGCAGAATGCCATCCCGGGATAAAAACATCTTTCTGGAGTTGGTTATTCCGGTGATCCTTAATCGAAGCCTTTTTTCGTGTAAAAGTTTATCCTGTTGCTGTGTAATCTGGCCGAGCAAATGCTTGGATACTCTTCCTGTCCCAACAATAAAGACGTTTAAATCGTTAAAGGGCGAGAGGAAGAACGATTCATGAGCAACATTCAGCGTCTTTGCCAGATCGTGATCGGCAATGACCCATGAAAGGTTAAGTTCCGATGCACCCTGTGCAATCGCAATGACGTTAATTCCGTTCTTTCCCAAGGTGTGAAATAGTTTCCCTGCAATCCCGGGAGAATGTTTCATATGCTCTCCGACAATGGCAACAATGCTCAGATCTTTTTCAATAACGATCTTGTTGATCATTCCTGTCCTGATTTCATTATCGAACTCATTGCTGAGAGCTTGTTCTGCTTTTTGAGCTTGTTGAGACTCGATGGCGATACTGATAGAGTTTTCGGAAGAAGCCTGCGATATTAAAATGATGTTTATCTTTTCGTTTGCCAATGCTCCGAATAATCTACTGGAGATGCCGGTAACTCCGACCATCCCCATTCCCTGTACAGTCATTAGAGAGATGCCCCGGATCGAAGAAATTCCTTTAACCGGTTTATCTATGCCATTTTTCCCTGAATCGGATATGATTGTTCCAGTGGCCTCAGAGTTTGAAATATTACGAATGTGAACAGGTATTCTCTTCTTATAGATTGGAATTATACTGGGCGGGTATAGAACTTTGGCACCGAAGTGAGACAATTCCATTGCTTCCGCGTAGCTAAGTCTCTCAATGGTATAAGCCTGATCCACCACTTCCGGATCGGCAGTCATAAATCCGTCAACAGATGACCAGATTTCAAGCATTTCTACTTCAAGTGCAGAAGCAAAAAGCGATGCGGTATAATCTGATCCACCCCGACCGAGGGTCGTTATATTTCCATTTGAAGAAGAGGCAATGAATCCTGCAACTACCGGAATGCCGACAATGTTGGTGCAGGCTTCGCGAATAGCTTCTTCTGTAGAAGCCAAGTCAACATTCGCTTTCCCAAAATTATCATCCGTATGGATAACTTTCAAAGCATCAATAGGGACTGCATTGGGAAGATAATGAGAAACAATTTGCCAGATAAAGCGTTCTCCGAAACTAAGAATACGATCCTGAAGGGCAGGGGTAAGTTCCCCGACCATTGAAATTCCTTTTATGTATCGTTCTAACTCTGAGAAGAGATTTTCAAATTCATTATTTCTTTCTTTTGCCTCATTTTTATCAAAAAGTTGATTAATTAAATTGAGGTGGCACGTTCGGATTTCTGATAATTCGGTTTGATACTCAGATGAAAAAGATGCTGCATAAACAGCTGCCTGAAGCAAGCTGTCAGTTATTCCGTGAACAGCAGATACTACTACCACGACACTCTCTTTCTCATTTAAAACAATCTCTTTCATTTTGTGGAAGCTCTCAGTGCTTATTACTGCAGCTCCGCCAAATTTCAAAACTTTCATAGTACTATTGAATTATCAGAAGATCCATAATTGATAAGTAAAAGATAAACAGTGTGATTTTAAAAATATTCTTTTTACCTATAAATTAATTCAAAAACAATATATTGGAACGCTTTGGTATGTGATAAAAAAGGTAAATGGTTTTTGCGTTCAACTTTTACGAATAGGTATTATTTCAATACTCAAAAAGTCAAACGAAATTCCGGGCGGAGTTAGATA
>JAUZOB010000151.1 GCA_030706665.1 Bacteroidota bacterium | reverse complement strand
GTATCTCTTATCAGACGATTGAAAACAGAGATGAAATAGATCCTTCGCTTAAAGGATTGTTTCGGAATCGTCTTTTCGGATGCGATATCTGTCAGGATGTGTGCCCGTGGAATACGAAAGCAGCGGGTCATCATATTCGTGAATTTAATCCTAAAGCAGAACTTTTGGCTATGGGAAAAGAGGATTGGAATTTATTGGACGAAGAATCATTTCGAGTCAAATTTAAGGACTCTGCCTTATTACGAACCGGATTTAGTGGGATAATGAGAAATCTTAATTTTCTGGACTAAAAAGAGGCTTAATCAGAATGATGGGGTAGAGGAGTATGCTTCTTTGAAAATAGACCAAAGAATCCGGACAGTTGAAACCGAAGACTTAAATTATTCCCTTCGAAAAGCAATTATTGTTTTGTAGGGGGAAGCTGCATCGGGATTGCCCAAAAAGAGGAAGAGGTGTCAAAATTGAATTTGACACCTCTTCCTCTTACATGACTTCTTCCAATATTGGCAGAGCCCTATTTGTTTTTATAGGAATCTAAAGCTTTCTTCGCATATTCATCTGTAGGATTAAGAACAAGAATCTTTCCGTAATATTTCTTCGCATTCTCTTTATCATCCTTTGCATAGTAATAGTATCCTAAATATTGGTAAGCTTCCACCAAGTTCTCTTTGTATTTCTCTTTTCCCGGTTGTTCCAGAATTTCTGCAACTTTTTCATAGAAAGGTTTTGCTAAACCTAAAGATGAATTGGGATCGAGTTTTGAATTGGCCCGAGCTCTCCACAGGTATCCTTGATGACTCTCTGGAGCATTGGTAGCTACTATTTGGAATAAACTGTCTGTTTTTACGAAATAGGCTTTACGAATCAAAGAGTCGGCTGGATTTTTAGCAATTGCTGCGTCATTGATCTCTTCACCTGCCAGGTAACAGTCTCTTCCCCACATGAAATAATCAGTATTCATTGGAGACTTGATTGCACCGACATAGGTTTCATATGTCTTGGCAGCATCGGCATATTTTTTTATTTTTTCATATGCCTGAGCAATTTCTTTATATGTATCAACTTTGGATTTATCTACTTCAAGTGCTTTTCTAAAGTTGATAATTGCAAGAGAGTCTTTGTCATTCTTTGTTAACAAGCGGGCATAATAACGGTAATCAGCTTCAATAATGTCAGAAGGATCTACATTTTTCATGAAAGATTCCATTTTAGCCAGACCATTTGCATAATCTTTTGCATCATACATGTTATAGGCTAAAATACGCTGCATGACGATATTATCGGGATCTTCTTTCAGAGCGTTTGTTGCTTCCTCAACAGATTTTGCATAGTCTTTTTTGAAGAAAAGGAAAGCAGCATGGCGTGCACGATCATTCGTAGTCGCTTCGTTTGTTTTCAGATATTCAGTATAAGCATCGGCTGCTTCAGCATATTGGCCTTGGGCATACATTAATTCGCCAAGAACCTTATAAGCGGGGCCATAATTAGCATCAATCGCTTTCAGTTTATCTAAAGCGCCTGTTGCTTGCTCGTAATTCTTTGCAAGAAGGTGTAACTTTGCAAGTTTCAGATAAGCAGGCTTACAATTACTATCGAAATAGATAGCCATTTCATACTTATTGGCAGCATCACCACCGCTAAGCTTTGTAAGAAGCATGTCTCCTTCTGTAATATAAGCATCTGTGTATTTTTTGTCTAAATCACGAGCTTTTGCCAGTGCTGTATTTGCATTGTCTGCTTTGTTGTTCGCAAAATAAGCTTTTGCAATTGCAACATAGGTCGCAGGATTCTTTTTATAGTCTTTTGCGGAAGAGGCTTTTTTGATCAAAGCTTCTGCTTCTGCTTCATTTTTAGAAAAAGTTGTTCCTGCTTTACCTGCCAAACAAAGTCCGTTCTCCGGATTGGTTTGTAGTCCGAGATTATAATAATAGCTTGCTGAATCAGCTTTCCCTGTCAGTCGGTATACTTCACCCAGGTAGTAGCAAGCGTCAGATTTCTGTAATGGGTCATTCAGTTGTTTTTTGAAAAAACTTTTTGCTGTCCGGTACATTTCCCCATTAATTAAATCAATCCCTGCACTTTTTTGTGCATAAGAGTGGGAGAATGATACCAAGATAACTAATAAGACGGTTAGAAATCTCATAGAAGATAAAGTTTAAAATTGTTAGAAATTGTCATTTACTTTAATAACCCTAAGTGGCGCATTTGCGGGTAATATTCCTGATTTCAGGATAATCCGCTGCCCTTTATCGCTAGACACAAAGGATGTAAATCCTGATGTGAGTCCCACACGTGGGTCTGTTATGATTATATAAATATCCCGGGTTAATGGATATTGTTGAGTCGCCAGATAGGCTTGATAAGGTTGGAAGCTGTTTGCTACTGTCGCTTTTGCTTCTTTAGTAACAGCCATTACCCTGATTTTATCAAGGAATCCCATACAGGTTGTATCTTTACGGTTGCTAATCCAGTTAACGCCTATTACACCAATTGCATTTGGACTTTTAGAGACATAATTGGCAACCTCTACATTATTTTTCAGTGCAGATACATTTTTTGAGGACAATGTTTGACCTTTGCATAGAGTTCTCATCAAATGCTGAACAGTGCTGGAGTTAGGATTATCAAAAATAACCTTAATAGCTCCAAGTTTTGAATTCGGATAAATATCGCTCCATTTTTTTATTTCTCCGGTTAAGATTTTTCGGATCGTCTCGGTAGTGATTAGTGTATCGCGATTTGAACGATTTGTAATAAGAGCAATGCCATCTACGGCAATCTTGACTTCTTTGGGGTAAATAGTTTTTGATTCGAAATATTCTTTTTCTTTTTGAGTCAATTGTCGTGAAGCAATTATCATACGCACGCTATCTTTAACCAATAGATTGAAAATATCAACCTCCGGTTTATATGCCGGTATAATACCTGCGCTCTTATAAATACTTTCGAAAACAGTGATTTCAGAATCAATAATTGGTTCGAAAGTTTCATCAACACCAATCTTGATAACTCCGGTTGTGGGAGTATCGAGAGACGTCTTAGTTCCTTTATTCTGGCAGGAATAAAAAATAAGAAAGATTAATCCCAGAAATAAAACTACACTATTCCTGATCGTCCTCATATTGTTTTGTTTTTAAAGTTCTGTAAAATCTATAAGCTCCATATCCTATTAAAGCAATACCAATCAAATAACGATTGGTTTTTGGGATCGTCTCGTTAAAATAGGGAGTGAATAACATCAACACTCCTAAGCCAATATAGACAAGAACCATACCAGCCCCAAAGATTTTCAGAAATTTATTTAGCCTGTAATTATTGCTCATTTTGTAAAATTAAAAAAGATCTCCGAAAGAAACTTCCGGAGATCTAAAAACTTTTATTCTTTTTGGAGAACAAATTTAACAGGTAAGGTAAACTGTACAGGTACAGCGTTACCATTTTGTTTCCCCGCCTTCCATGGAGGCATTATTTTAACGATTCGCTGAGCTTCTTCGTCGCAACCACCACCAATAGAACGTATAACTTTAATGTTAGAAATGTTTCCGGTTTTACTTACTACGAAAGTAAGGACCACTGTTCCCTCAATACCCATTTCCTGGGCAATTACAGGATACTTCAGGTTCTTTCTCAAGAACTTGACCAGCTGTTCCATACCGCCTGGGAATTCAGGCATCTGTTCAACAGCCAGGAATGGTTTTTCTTCTTCCTGAACAATTTCCTTTTTCACTTCGATGTCGGCTACGTCGACACCTTTATCACTACCGCCGGTTACGGTTGCAGTCGAAATTGCAGTTTTCGTTTGTGTTAGTTCGTCCTGCGATTTCATTTGCTCATCATCTTTAACCTGCTCATCCGGTTTGATAACCGGAGGGACAAATTTGATGGAGTTTTTCAACGGCGGAGGGGGCGGAGTTTTTTCAAACTTAGGCAATTCTTTGGGCTTGTTCATTTCCACCTTAATGTTTTGCAAGCTGGTAACCTCAATGTTTGCCTCGTGCTTTTTAGGTAATACAAACTTCAAAAGAGAAGGAGTCAACATTGCAAACACAAAGAGAACTGTCACAATGATCAAGGATCTCAAATGCCGTCGGTCTGAAAGTTTGCGCAAAACGTAAGCGCCATATTCTTTGTTTTTACCTTCAAAGACTATGTCGCACCATTCGTCGGAATTAATGTCAATTTTCTTAAGCATGCCTTTCTTTCTTTAAAGATTCTGAAATCATTTCAATCCGGAATCCGGATCCTTTTTCTTAATCATCTCTTTGTCCCTTCCTTCGATCGGAACAATAGCATACTTAGCAATACTGCAAATATTCATTTCATCCAGGATGTTGACCAAATTATTATAATTGGATTCATCAGTTGCTTTAATCATGACCGTAGGAGCAGCCTTATTGTCTCTGATTTTTGCTGATTCTGCTGTGAATTGATCCTGTGTGATTTGCTTATTTGCTTTTTTAGCTTTCAGTTCGAAAATCTGTTTTGCTACATCCATGTTACGTTTTAACAGGATATCACGGATTCCTCCTTTAGGGGCAAAGGTCGTAATTTTTACTTTTGCCGTATCCGGAGTTCCGAAGTAGTAGTAAACTTTATCGTTTTTACCAAGCATAATGGTAATTGCATTCGATGCTTTGACCTTGGTTTGTTCCTCCTCTTTTACCTTATCTTTCGAAGGCATACTAATTTCCATAGTCTCCGGCTTCATCATTGAAGTCGAAAGAATGAAGAATGTGATAAGGAGAAATGCCAAGTCCACCATGGGAGTAAAGTCCACCCTCGTAGATAACTTCTTGGGTTGGCCTTTTTTCTTAGTGCCTTTATCTGTACTTATTTCTGACATATTCTATAAATTATAGTCCTTTAGGAGCTTCTTCAAGAGAAGTGATCAAATGATATCTGTTTTCACGTAAATCCTGAAGTGTGCTCATCACATTCTTAATTTTCGGATAGGGAGTCTTTTGGTCGGCTTTAATGGCAATAATCAGATCCGGGTTTATTTCACGTGCGGCTTTAACCCAGTCTTTGAATTGATTATTTAATGAGTCAGCAGGTATACCTAGCGCATTTTCTTTCATGTCCCTTAGTTCGGCAGGTAAATCCAAATAAGCTTTCAGTTTTTCTGTCGGGACTCCGAATGAGGGAACCAAACTGAAATCTTTAATTTGCTTTGCCGTAAAACTAAGACCATACTTTTCTCCGACTTTTTCCAAAATCGTAGCGCGGTCAGCCTGTTTATCTAACCCAATAAATACTTTACCATCATTGTCGACCAGAATTTGAAGTACATTCTTTTCAGAGATCTTGATCTCTGAAGTTGACTTCGGCGTAGCGACCTGGACAGCTTCTTTCTTGATGAAAGTCGATGTAAGAAGAAGGAATGTAAGCAACAAAAATCCTACGTCACACATCGGCGCCATGTCTAATGCCGTACTTTTTCTGGCAACTTTAACTTTTGGCATAGATCAGTATATTGTTAAAATTAAACAAATTAACTATTAATGGTTAGATGCGTAAGTTTGAACAATACTGAATCCAGCTTCGTCAATAGCATAAGTTAATTTGTCGATTTTAGTTGTAAATACACTATAAGAAATAATAGCAAGAGCAGCAGTACCGATACCAAATGCAGTATTGATAAGTGCTTCAGAAATACCAGCGGCAAGTGCAACAGAGTCAGGAGAACCTGCATTTGCAAGAGCGGCGAATGCACGGATCATACCAAGTACAGTTCCAAGAAGACCCAAAAGAGTAGAAAGAGAAGCTAGTGTTGCAAGAATAACCAGATTCTGTTCAAGAGTTGGAAGCTCAAGAGAAGTTGCTTCTTCGAGTTCTTTCTGAATAGCAAGAATCTGCTGTTCTTTAGTTAATGATGTTTCTTTTTCAACAGCTTTGTATCTCAAAAGAGTTGATCTCAATACGTTACTTACTGAACCTTTTTGTTTGTCGCAAATTGCGATTGCTTCATCAACTTTATTTGCTGCAAGCAAACTACGAATATTTCCAACAAAAGTTGTCATTGAACCTTTTCCTTTAGCTCTTCCCAAAGCGATAAGACGTTCAACAGAAAAAGTTAACACAATCATTAAACATGTCATAAGGATAGGAACAATGAATCCCCCTTTGTAAACGATACCGAAGTAGTTACCCGGGATTGGTTGACCATGAGGATCACCACCCTGGAAGTTTGTCGGACTACCGAATACATAAATGAAAAGAACCACAGCTACACAAAAAAGTGTAGGGATAGCAAGAGTCGTAAAGATCGACCCACTTTTTTTTGTTTTTTTTCCTGATTTCATATTAGACAATCAATTTTTAAAATAGTTAATATACTCTCACTCTCAATAAATACTAATTACAAATATAATGTGATGTAATAGCCAAACTTTATTTCCTGCTTCAATGACAAATTTCTCGATGAAGCTCTTTTTTAATCTTAAATCATATCTCGGTCTCAGCTATTTAAGTTAATTCTCATATCCCTTTTAAATAATGAGACACAATTTCTACCTGCTACTTTTATTTCAATAGCGGGGTTGAAATTACTTTTTTTTCTTAAAAAAATGACATGTCTGATAATAATACCTTTTACCCGTGAAAGGAATAACGATATTACTCCCGTGACAAACAAAGTTAATACTTTTAGATTTATTCTATTCAAAAATGAGAATGAAGCTACCATTTCTAAGTATTAATTCTGACAGGGAATAAAAGCAAGGTGAGGGTTACCTTGGGTAAAAGAACTTACATAGTTATGCACAGCATCATTTTTTTCTCCTTCAACATCAATCCCAACACTTCCAACAATGCCACTGTTTCCAATTGGACACAGGAATAAACCTTCCAAAATGGTTCCGGAAGTAAAGGAAGTGGCAAATACACTTAACCAAACTAAAACCAAAATTAAAAGATATACACTCAATTTATTAATTTTTGACTGACAAATGTAATAATTCATCAAATAATTTGAACTCCAAAAATAAGAGTAAAATTGGTTTAATGAAAATTTAAGATTAAAAAAATGGCTTTCATTTGTAAAAAATGAAAGCCATGATATTCAGAATCTTGTGGTTTTATTGCCGTAAAAAAGTGACTAAATTACTTCAATTCCTTTCTCTTTTAAGAGCTCAAGACTCCACTCACGGAGTTTATATTTCTGAATTTTCCCACTGGCAGTCATCGGAAAGCCATCTATGAAGAAAATGTATTTGGGGATCTTATAACGAGCGATATTCCCCCTACAGAAATCATGAACTTCTTCTTCGGTTAAAGTGAAATCTTTTTTTACTTTTATGAATGCACCGACCTGTTCGCCATATTTTGGACTGGGAACGCCGGCAACTTCAACCGCTTCAATTTGAGGCATTCGGTAAAGGAAATTTTCAAGTTCGCGGGGATAGATATTTTCACCGCCACGTATAATCATATCCTTGATTCTTCCGGTGACCCTGTAGTAACCATTTTCGTCTACAACGCCCAAATCACCTGAATGAAGCCATCCTTCTGAATCGATCACACGGGCAGTTTCTTCGGGCATTTTATAATACCCTTTCATGATATTGTAACCTCTGCAACAAAGTTCACCCTGCACTTCGGGAGGACATTTCTCATTGGTTTCAGGATCTAAAACTGCAACTTCGACAAATGGGAAAGAGCGACCAACAGTGGTTGCCCGGATCTCTGGTGAATCGGTAACCCGGGTCGCAGTCATCCCCGGTGAGGTTTCTGTCAGGCCATATACACTGATTATGTCTTTACAGTGCATACGTTCCATTACCTCTTTTAAGGTCTCGATCGGGCATGGTGCTCCGGCCATGATGCCAGTTCGAAGTGATGTCAGATCGAACATCTCAAACATCGGATGGTGTAATTCCGCAATAAACATCGTAGGGACTCCGTAGAGAGAAGTGCAACGTTCTTTATGTATCGAAGCCAGAACAAGCAGAGGATCAAAGTCTTCAACAAAGACCATTGTCGATCCGTGTGTAATCACAGCACAT
>JAUZOB010000150.1 GCA_030706665.1 Bacteroidota bacterium | reverse complement strand
GTACAGGTGCTTCTGCAATAATGGGAGCTTTAACTTGAGATGCCGGCATGGGAGTCAGTCCCATCTCACTCCATTTATTATACTGCTTACCTGATCGGACTCCACACCAATCGGTTGCTTTCGCCAAATCTTCTGTTGTAAGGTTAATGACGAACTCTCCTGTGCGTTTGATGATCTCATAAGAATGACGTTGTGGGCGAACGGAGATATAACACATCGGAGGATCAGATGCAATAGTTCCGGTCCATGAGATTGTAAGAATGTTATATTCTTCAGGTGTTTCACCGCAGCTAACCATGACTGCCGGGAGAGGATAAATCATTGTTCCCGGTTTCCAATTTAATTTTCCCATAATGAATGGTAGTTATTATTTAATTCCGGATTCAAAGATAAAAAAAGCTACGGAGGTATAGACGGTTATGTGAAAACCAACTTTGAATTGATAATGATTAACTTTTTATTGAATTTTAAAGTATGAATAGAGAGGATCAATGTTTCAAAACGCAATTTACTTTGTAAATTGACCCTGTTTATGAGATTAAAATCCAGTCTGAGTTATTGAACTCAGTCCTCATTTTGGAACATAAATCAAGGAGATTTCATTTATGGAATATTTGGCAAATACAAACAGGTATGATTCAATGCAATATCGGCGTTGTGGTAAGAGCGGGCTCATGTTACCAGCAATATCATTGGGTTTGTGGCACAACTTCGGAGGTGTTGATGTTTTTGAAAATGGAAGAGCAATGCTTAGAAGAGCCTTTGATAAAGGGGTGACTCATTTTGATCTGGCTAATAATTATGGACCGCCACCGGGCTCTGCCGAAGAGATGTTTGGAAAGATGATGAGAGATGACTTTCGCCCTTATCGGGATGAGATGGTTATTTCAACAAAAGCAGGGCACACCATGTGGCCCGGTCCCTATGGCGAATGGGGATCGCGCAAGTCTTTACTGGCAAGTCTGGATCAAAGCCTTAAAAGAATGGGCCTTGACTATGTAGATATTTTCTATTCGCATCGATACGATCCTGATACTCCCCTTGAAGAGACAATGATGGCATTGGATCGTGCTGTCCGTTCCGGGAAGGCTCTTTATGCCGGGATCTCTAAGTATCCGGCAGATATTGCAAGAAAAGCGTTTGATATTCTTCATGCATTGGGAACTCCTTGCATGGTTCATCAGGTCAGATACTCCATGTTGGTCCGTTATCCCGAAGATGAATTATTCGGTCTGCATGAGAGAAAAGGTGTCGGATGTGTTGCTTTTTCCCCGTTAGCACAAGGGTTACTCACGGATAAATACCTAAATGGAATTCCGGAACACTCAAGAGCTGCCAATCCTTACGGGTTTCTTCAGGTAGAAGAGGTGCAACCTGTAATTGAAAAGGTTCGGGCTCTCAATGTATTGGCAAAGCAACGAGGACAAACACTTGCAGAGATGGCACTTGCATGGCAGTTGTATGATGATCGCATCACTTCGGTGATTGTTGGTGCAAGTTCGGTAGCTCAGTTAGATGATAACCTGGCTGCTTTGAATAATACTTCATTTACCGAAGAAGAATTAACTAAAATTGATTCAATCCTTTCTTAAGGGTAAAAGCAGAATAATCTAAATACCTGAATAAACGATAAAAGGCTGCTCTTTTGAGCAGCCTTTTATCGTTTATGTCTTTTCTGATGTATCTGTATTTTAACCAATTCACCTTTTAGTTTTCTGACTAATTGTGATAAGGGTCCAAATATATTTCATTGTTGAATTAAACTGCATCGTTAAAATTGACACTTTAACTTCCGATGCATTAGTTTTGATTGCTTCTCTCGAAGGAAGACAATTCTGAAACGGAATTATTTAAGCTCGAAACGAGCTGTGCCTATATTACTTCCATCTGCAAATACATCCACCGTATAGACCCCGGGAATTAATTCTGATTGTGCAGGATCGAAGAAGATACTGACCGAAAGTTCGTTGCCTTCGTATTCAACCTGACGAACTGCAGAGTATGGAATCTTGCTACCTTCAAATTTAAAGAGATTTCCGGGAGACTTAACTAATAGTTTTTGATCGGGACGAGTAATTCGGACATAGATATCTTTCGGTCCCCGATGAGCTGTAACGTTTTTACTCAGATTCAGGTTAACACGAAACTTTTCAGCTTTCCGAACTCTGTTTACTACTTTGTTGTGGCTGTTTATCGCTTCCGCAACCAGATTATTTGCATCAAGCACTGAGGCCTGAGCTACTTTCTTTTCCAGCTCACTCTTCTGACTTTCCACTTGCTCTTTCTGACTCCGGATCGATACATTTTCAGTCTTTACCTGTTTGTTCTCAGCCATCAGAATCTGATTCCGACGATTCAGGGAGTCAATCTGTACAACGTAATTACGCATGATCTTCCGAAGCGTATTTACTTCTGAACGGTAACGCGAGAGCTGAGCATAACTGGCACTTTTTACATGCTGGATCTCATTCAGCAAACCGACAACCCTTGTTTGGGCAGTCTGCAGGTTCCTGTTGATTGTGTCATTATTCGTCTTCAAAGAATCATAGCCCGAAACCATATTGGTCAGTTCGGTTTGCAATGAATCCTTGTCTGTGTTCATTTGTTTTACAAGTACGGAATGTTCGTTCCTCTGCATGAAGTACAGTACAACAACAATTACCAACAATACAGACAGTATTATAACTGCAAGATTGTTCTTTCTATTCCTGGCAGGGTCGTTTAAATAAGTATTACTATCCATTTTCCCAATAATTTGAATGGTTTATCAGGATACAAAATTATCATTTTTTGGTCTTAACGAAAGCACGGAGTGAATTATAAAGGACTGTTTAAGATTAATTTCCATTTTTATCAAATCGAAGAGGTGATTATGGCAGAGGAAACTCCTTTAAAAGGAATCGTTCCCGGTAATCCTGAAAGGGGCTTTCTTTAAATTCAGGGGTGACAATTCTATTTCATGAAATATCATTCTCCTTCATTAGAATTCACAAGCGACTCGATCATTCATCTGTCATTTTATCCCGTCAAACAGGTTGCCCTCTTCTCAATTTTCATGATTAGAGTTGCGGATTGTCTGGGGATTGTGTGCATGAATCAGTTCAATAAATCGTTTAATCTCTAACCCGAAGAAGGACCTTCTGAAATAGAAAATTTGAACGATCTCTACGAAGCATATAGAAAAGAAATCCGGATTCGGTGGTTAATTCCAAATATTTTGCTAAATTTCCTAATTAGAAAAATTAAGCAAAGGACTTACATCGTTTATAAGTGCCTTTTGCTTTAACTTCTTTGAGAAGTATATAGATAGATTATGAATAAATTTAGAAAGAAAAAGAAAAAAGGGGAAACGTTTAACAAGAAAGCATTCAAGACCCTTATTATGGGTCTTTTCCATGACAATCCCCAAAAAAGTTTCAATTATCGGCAGATCGCTACAGTATTAGAAATTAAAGACAATGAGAATAAGGCATTAATTACTGTAGCGTTAGACGAGCTTAAAGAATCTAATCTTCTGGATGAATTTGAACGGGGGAAATTTAAGTTAAAATCAAGAGCCGGTGAAGTAACCGGTGTGATTGAACTAGACCCTCAGGGATTTGGATATCTCAATTCCGAAGAATTAGAAGAACAGGTTTTTATTGCTCAGGCGAATCTAATGCATGCAATGGACGGAGATCATGTTCGGGTTTCATTATATGCACGACATAAGAAAAAAGAACTGGAAGGAGAAGTCGTTGAGGTTATACAACGAGCCAAAACTAATTTTGTCGGGACAATCCAGATGTCCCGAAATTATGCATTCCTTGTTCCTTCGGGGAAGCTGAATTTCGATATCTTTATTGCAAAAGGAAAACTGAAAGGAGCAAAGGACGGTCAGAAGGCGATTGCTTGTATCACCGAATGGCCTGAACGGGCCCGGAATCCATTTGGCGAGATCATAGAGATATTGGGGAACCCGGGAGAAAATGAGACCGAGATGCATGCCATCCTGGCTGAATTCGATCTTCCGTACCGTTTCCCGGAAGAGGTATTGGAGGAAGCAGAACAGATTCCTCTTGAGATTCCACAGAAAGAAATTGAACGCAGAAGGGATTTCAGAAATGTAACGACTCTTACGATTGACCCTGCGGATGCAAAAGACTTCGATGATGCCCTCTCTATTCAAAAGCTTGAAAACGGCAATTGGGAAGTTGGGGTACATATTGCGGATGTTACGCACTATGTCCGTCCGGGGAGCATCCTTGAAAAGGAAGCTGTAGAACGCGGAACTTCTGTCTATTTGGTCGATCGTGTTGTCCCGATGTTACCGGAGCGCTTATCCAATGGCGTATGTTCTTTGCGCCCTGATGAAGATAAACTCTGCTTCTCTGCGGTATTCGAATTAACTCATGATGCTAAAGTTGTTGATGAATGGTTCGGAAAGACTGTCATTCACTCCGACAAGAGATTCTCTTACGAAGAAGCACAAAGTATTATTGAGACCGGAGAAGGTGATCTGGCAGAAGAAGTCCTTATGCTTCATAAACTTTCGGAGCGAATTCGTAAACGTCGCTTTGAAAGAGGATCCATTGCATTCGACCGCGCAGAGGTTAAATTCAATCTGGATGAAAAAGGCAAACCTCTTGGCGTTTATTTTAAAATATCGAAGGAAGCCAATTTCTTAATTGAAGAATTCATGTTACTTGCAAATCGGAGGGTGGCAGAAATTGTCGGAAAGACCGGTGAGCGCAAGAATGCCAAGACTTTTGTCTATCGAATCCATGATAAGCCTGATCCTGATAAGCTTCAGACATTTAATAGCTTTATCAGTAAATTCGGATATGGCCTTCAATTGGCGAACACCAAGACGATTGCCAATTCCATGAACCGTCTTTTGGAGAATGTAACCGGACGGAAAGAACAAAATGTTATTGAGTCCTTAGCAATCCGGACGATGGCAAAGGCTGAATATTCCACCCGGAATATTGGTCATTACGGACTGTCTTTTGAATACTACACTCATTTTACTTCGCCAATTCGTCGATATCCTGATATGATGGTCCACCGCCTACTTGAAAGATATCTTGAGGGAGGTAAATCAGCTGATGCTAAAAAATATGAGGATTTGTGCAAGCATTCTTCGGATATGGAAACCCGGGCTTCTAATGCGGAACGTTCATCTGTAAAATACAAGCAGGTTGAGTTTATGAGCGAGAGAATCGGACAGGTCTATGATGGAGTTATCTCAGGGGTCACTGAGTGGGGAATCTACGTTGAGATTGTCGAAAACAAATGCGAAGGAATGGTTCCGTTGCGCGATCTGGATGATGACTTTTATATTTTTGATGAAAAGAACTATTGCATCATTGGACGGCATACCGGGAAGAAATATCAACTGGGAGACGAAATAAAGGTCGAAATCATAAGAGCTAATTTGCTTAAGAAGCAACTGGATTTCAAACTTATTGAGCTGCAATAGCATCAGTTGCCAAAACGGACAATATTTTTTTATATTTGCAAATCCAAATCTTGTCACCATGAGTGTAAATAACGAAAATGGATCAACAAAGAGAGATCTTAATCGCGAGAATATCTTAAACATTGCTCAGGAGATCTTCAGCAAATATGGATATAAGAAAACGACTCTCGATGATATCGCGAATGCCGTAAGAAAAGGGAAAAGCTCTCTTTACTATTATTTCAGCAGTAAGGAAGATTTATTCCAGGCTGTTATCATGAAAGAAGTTGAGATCCTTAAACAGGAACTTGAGAAGGTTGTTTTTAAAGACACGACTCCCGAAGAAAAATTTCGTGAATATATCTTAACCAAAGTTGTTACTTTCCGACAGTTGGCGAATTTATATCATGTGCTTGAAAATGATCTTACCACGATTGAATTCATTGATAAGATTAAAGACCAATATGAGCAAAATGAAATTCGTTTGATCAAACGAATTCTCATTGAAGGAGTCCGTCGCAATAAATTCAAAATCGATGATTTTAATCTTACTGCATTGGGAATAACGACAGTGATCAAAGGTCTTGAATTCCCTATCTCAACCGGAAGCCCAAGTACCGAGGAGCTTGAAAAGAGGGTGGATAACATTCTCCGCATCCTTTTCTATGGGATCATGAAACGTGACTAAGTTGCAAAGAAAAAGAATCAGTATAAAAAGAGCGGCATCCTCATCTAAGGATGCCGCTCTTTTTTATTTCTTTCGTTCACGGTCTTCCAATCTGTATCGGTCTTGTTCTTTACTCTCCCGGATCATATCGTTAACATTGTCAATTTCAGGAGAGTGCTTAACCCGGTCCCAGTTAAATTTTTCATTCATCGGATCCAATGCTTTTTGAGGATCAAATATTTTTGAATCAACCGGAAGAGCTATATAGGGGGAATAGTCCGGTTTGTCATTAAACATTTCTGCCAGATCAGTTGCTCCTGCATCATATTGATTCAGGTAAGGAATGCCTAAGATGTTCCAGTAGGTTTTAAATATACTCCCGAAGCTATAATGAGTATGACTGGCATGATTCCGTTTGGAATAAGGAGAAATGACCAGTAATGCGCTTCGGTGGGCATCTACATGGTCTACCCCGCCCTGCGCATCGTCTTCTGTAATGACAATAGCCATATTCTTCCAATATTTAGTATGCGAAAGGAATTCTACCATTCGACCTACAGCCAGGTCGTTATCGGCCATATAGCTCTCTCTGTAGGGGTATCCGTTTTCAACGGTTTCGCCGGCTCCGTGATCGTTGGGAATGATCACGGTAAGCATCTGAGGCATGGTGTCCTTTTCTCCTCCCCATTTTTCATTGAACTCCTTTATAAACATCTTAATCCGGTATTGATCAGGGATGCCCATATTGAAAGTCGGATACGTCCGGGAAGTTCTGTCAAACAGTGGAGCAGAAAGAGGGAAGTTTGCTATTTGTTTGATTCCGATGTTTTTATATTCTTTATTATAATCTCCGGGTTCGAACATGATCCCAAATCCAAAATTGAAAAAGGATATATTATTCCGGCCCAGATGGTCCCACATTGATCCGGATTCATTATAATCTTCCGGGTATATGGCTCCTGCAGCTCCATTAATTCCTAAATTGCCCGGAGCTTTGGATCCTTCACGGTAGCTGCGATTTCCTCCATAATTTGCAGGCGTGGTCGATTCAACCCACTCATTCGGATAAGTATTGGTTAACCAGCGGTGTCCATCGGCAGAGACATCAGAATCGACATAGAAGTTATCAGCGAAAGAGAAGTCGCGGGCGAGTTTTAAATGATTGGGCATGATGGTCGCGTTCTCAACCTTCATGGTCTTGTTGTTATTTGAGAAAGAAATATTTTCTCCGTATCGTGCAATGGTAGAATCACCCGTTGCATTTGAAAGCTGACCAAAGATCTCATCATATGTGCGGTTCTCTTTTGAGATGAAAACGATGTGTTTAATGGGGGATTCTTTTACTCCCGGGTAAAGCGGAATGGGATTCTCTTTTCTCCATGAAAATTTAGAAGATCCGGGATCATCAATGGTAAAGTTATTCTCCATTACTTTCTGTGTCGTTGAAACGAGTTCCTGGTCTGATGGAATATCGAATATTGAGACGGTTCCTTTCATGAGACCTCCGATATAACTTCCTTCCGGTCCAATTTGGAAGGTCCGTCCTCCGTTGGGACCGCTACCATACCCTTTGGCATTTGCGACTATAAGCTTCCTGCCGTCAGGAGTGACTTTCAGTTTGGCGGGAAACCAACCTGTCGGAATATGACCGATTACATCAAGTCGTGGAATATCAATGACTGCGACTGCATTCAGTCCCGCTTCAGCTACATACAGTCTGTTCCCATCAGGTGAAACGGCCAACCCAAAGGGGATTATCCCTCTGAGTTTTCTCAAATTGGCATCGGGGCTTAAGGCGATGTGCTTAATTATCCTGTTGCTCCGGGCATTCAAAACCGTAATATTATCATTGTTCCCATTGCTGATAAAGACATATTTATCGGTTGCCACAAGAGAATTG
>JAUZOB010000015.1 GCA_030706665.1 Bacteroidota bacterium | reverse complement strand
TGGTAAGATTAAAGAGTAACAAATATGAATCTTACGCTGAAATTTATTAAGCTTTCACTGATTGATGCCTCGAGAATGAGATGAAATTAAACGTTATTGGTGAAATGGAATGGAATTGGGGAATAGAGACAGAAATCCGAGTATATAAATCGAATTTATCTGAGAAATTAATCCTTGCTAATTTGCAAAACTGTACTGAATGAGAAGAGACCGTTGCATTAATTATTAGAATCATAACTAGAACACCGAATCGGAAAAACGGTTAAACTACCCTTCCTTTACCCTTCCTTTACCCTTCCTTTAGCCTTTGGGTAGAGCAAGGGTAAACGAACGATAATTGTGCTATAGTGTTATTAAGATTGTGCTTTACTAAAATCAGTATACACATTTTTGGATGTATTCAAGAGGATCGGTACACCAAAGAAGACGATGTTCTCTTTGAATTGGGAATAAAGAAATCAATTCTGCATCGAATAATTTGCTACCTGAAGAATCTTTTCTTCCGGGGAAAAGGTTCGGTTAGGTTTGTTCGATTGAGAAGATCGATATTGTGTTGGTTCTTTAACTTCTGATTTACCTATGATGAAGATTTTGTGTTCGGTATTCCCTGTCAGGTTAGTTGAAGAAATACAACCAGTCCGATCAGAATGGTGAAAAGAAGTTCTCCCCAGAGAGGATGCCTGATGCATAAAAAATAATTGGCAATAAGATAGGAGAGGGGTATCGCAAAAATAACAGCCATCTCTCTTGATACGGAAGGCAAGATTACCAATAATGCCACCGAACAGACGAATAACAGAAAGAATACCTTGAAGTATTTTCGCGAACTGATCCTCTTTTCTTCATAATGGCTGATGATGACAAAACTGCTAAGGATAGTCAGGAAGATAAGATATCCCAAAAATATCTGGATGTGAAGGTCCTTAAAGATGACAATATTAGATGTGTGAATGTTTTGAGAGATCGTGTCGATCAGATACTGAAATCTCTGTGTCGAGAAGTAAGCAGCGAAGCAATAGATCCAAGGCAGAGCGACTCCCAGTAAAGTGAGTACATAATTTCTCCACCCGATGGTTTTCTGGAGCGTGAAAAATCCAATAATAATTACGGGGAAAAGAAAGATTACAGGGAAATAGAATAAGCTCGCAATGGCAAGGAAGAAACTTGAATTAAAAGCTTTACTTAATGAGCTGTTTGTATATGAGTCGAACATTTGCTCGAAGGAGATAAGCAGTAATAATGCAGCAAAATAGACAGGATGAAAATTGAACAGTTTGTCAAATCCGGCAGTAATGAGAATGAAAAGTATCCCCGGTAAGTGAGTATGTTCTTTGATGAACCCATATTTGTAATTTATTCTCAGGATATAGATGATTATACTCAGGAATAATATGAGCGTAATTAGTTTCGAGAGAAATACTGACTGGTGTAAGTAATTGAAAACGGGGGCAAACAGGGGCATTGCATCCTCTCCCGCGAAGAACGGATAAGAATCTGGAGAAAGCAATGCCTTGGTCCATAACAGTATTCCAACTAAAGGAATAAGAATTAATTGGAATACATGTCCGGAACGAAATAAACGAAGTAGCATATTATTTTAAATCAAAGCCAATATCGCTTCTGAAATATTTCCCTTCATAGGAAACTTTTGAAGCATTACAGAATGAGTTTTTAAGAGCTTCTTCACGGGTTGCTCCATAAGAGCTGACAGCAATTACGCGTCCTCCGCTGGTTACGACTTCACCTTCTTTGATAGAAGTCCCTGCATGAAAGAGGATACTGTCTTTTATCTGTTCTAAATTCGTAATGACTCTGCCTTTCGGATAATTCCCCGGATAACCTTCGGATACCAGCATTACGGTGCATGCGCATCGGGGGTCGATTGTCATATTCCGTTTATCCAGGTTGCCTTGGGCAACTCCTTCAAGCAGGTCGACGAAATCAGATTCGATACGAAGCATTACGGCTTCTGTTTCAGGATCGCCCATCCTTACGTTGTATTCAATGACAAATGGATTTCCTTCAACGTTGATAAGTCCGAGGAAAATGAATCCTTTGTATACGATTCCTTCTTTTTGGAGTCCCTGTACAGTCGGTTCTACAATCTGAAGTTTGATCTTCTCCATGAATTGTTCGTCAACGAACGGAACCGGGCTGACAGCTCCCATACCTCCGGTATTCGGTCCGGTATCACCTTCCCCGATTCGTTTGTAATCTTTTGCTTCCGGGAGGATCTTATAGTTTTTTCCGTCACTTAAAACAAAGACTGAACATTCAATTCCGGAGAGAAACTCTTCGATCACAACTTTTGCGCTTGCCTGTCCAAACATTCCTCCCAGCATCTCCTTTAAAGAAGATTGAGCTTCTTCCAGCGAAGGAATGATAAGAACACCTTTCCCTGCAGCCAGTCCGTCGGCTTTTAATACAAACGGAGGAGTAAGTTCCTGCAAAAATGCAAGGCCTTCTTCCAGGTTTTCGGTGGTGATGGTTTTATAGCGTGCAGTAGGTATATTGTATTTTTGCATGAAGGCTTTTGCAAAGTCTTTGCTGCCTTCAAGTTGTGCGCCTATTTTATCCGGTCCGATAACCGGAATGTTTTTTAGTTCATTGTCAGCGTTGAAGAAATTAACAATCCCTTCGACCAGCGGAACTTCAGGGCCGACAACTACCATGTCAATCCCTTTCTCCATTACCGCTTTTTTGATCCCATCGAAGTCGGATACCCCAATCGGGAGATTAATTCCCACATTGCCGGTACCTGCGTTTCCCGGTGCCAGGTAAACTGTTTCAACTTTTGGGCTTTGCTTTATTTTCCATGCCAGGGCATGCTCGCGCCCTCCTGAACCAATGATTAATATTTTCATGAATGACAATTTTTCGAAGAATTTGATTTATCCAAGGCCTATGCCCATTTTTCCAACATCACATCCTTGAACCGTACCAGCTTCCCAAAATGAGTATCCGTATACAGGTTCCGAACATTCTCAAATTCAATTTTACGAAATGTATATCCCTGCTCTTTTAGCATTCTGATTACTTTCGGAAGGGTTTCAAATAAATTCTTTTCTGCCTTTATTGAATCGTGGAATGTTATGATTGAGCCTGGTCTGACATAGTCTAATACATTCCTAAGGCACTCCTTTGGAGATACAGCAGGGTTGTAATCACAACTGATGGCATCCCACATGATAATCTTATATTTTTTGCTCAGCTTCTTGTATTGAGCTCTGCGTAACCATCCGTGCGGAGGGCGAAAAAGATTACTGCCAATCAAACGGTTTGCTTTTTCGACGTTGTTGTAATACTCCTTCTTGGAAGTCTTTAATCCTTGCAGATGATTGTAAGTGTGATTTCCCGTCATATGACCGTCATCAAGAATCTGCCCGAAGACTTCAGGGTGTTTGGAAACATTTTCCCCGACACAAAAGAATGTTGCAGGTACATTTTCCTCTCTTAATAACTGAAGTACGCGTGGCGTAACTTCCGGGATCGGGCCATCATCGAATGTAAGATAGACTTCTTTATTCTCAGTCGGGATCTTCCATACTGCTGCCGGAAACCAATTGGTTATCCAAGATGGTAAATGTACCTGTAACTTCATGCCTTATTATATTGAGGCATATATTTTATAGTACTGCTCGAATTTCTTCATAATGTCAGCACTCAATTTGTCTTGTTTGTATTTTGCGGTAAATATTCCCATTTCGCGCAAAAGATACATATTGGTCTGGATTTCTTCATCGATCGTCCTGACTAAACGAGGTTGAAGAGACAGATAATATTCCAGTTCCTGTGAGAGATCGTTGAATATCTGACGGGTAAAAGCATCTCCTTTACTATTGGCACCTGCTTTGAAATAGCTTTCTGCCAGACGAACCGAGAAGAAATCATGCGGAACCTTGGAAGAAGGTACCAGTTCGATACAACGATCAAGAACTTTAACGGCTTTATCATTTTTTCCTTCTGTGACTAATGCATCAGCTAATCTGTCGAATGAGTTCCTTACATTGGCAGCCATACGACGATGATTTTCGTCAAGATAGACCTTGGGTGAATTCATATTTCCCCATTTGAATTTCTCCATGAGGTTTTTGTACATCACGTCGGTATTGACACTTCCGACGGCATACTCGTCTTTCGCACCTGCATCAACCGGAATAACCCGGTAAGCAAAGCCTTCTGTGCGGAAGTAACGATCAAGTCCAAGGTATTTGTCATTTCCTACGGTAATCGCAAAATATAATGGTCGCTTCCAGTTTGAATTTGCCAAAAGGTCAAGCAGTAGCAGTTCATCCTTGGTGATATATTGCCGTTTCGGCAGCATGATCAGCATGTTGTCTACAATCTTTGCAGAATCTTTAGCAGATACAATCCCGCTTGCGATTACTGCTTTTTTGTCGATTCCGAGTGCAAAGTTTCGGGTCGGAAGGAAAGATGCATTGTCTGCTTGTGGAAGTTTAGTGCTGGGATTATCACTTAAAACAAAGTTAATGGCTTCTTTTAGTGAGACTGCTCCTTTTATCCGCTCGTCATCTAATAGGTAAACAACTTCACGTTTTCCTTCCAAATATTGATCTCTGGTCAAAGAGAATGGGAGTGGTTCAGATTTGTATGCTTTGCGCTTCATCTGATCGATGTACCAATCTGTTTGCAGGTAACTAAGGTTACAGACTCTGACGTCTGTGCGGATTCCTTCAACTTCCTGTGCATACCACAAGGGGAATGTATCGTTGTCTCCATTGGTGAAGATGACTGCATTGGGTGCACAACTTTCAAGATAATCCACCCCGAAGTCTCGACACATATATCGTTTTGAACGATTATGATCATCCCAGTTTTGCTGAGCCATTATTCCTGGAACCATTACAAGTGATAGAACCGTAGCAATGATCGGAGCTGCTACGCCGGGGGCAACTTTCTTGAGTGCTTCTATGATCGCTAATACTCCAAGTCCAATCCAAATGGTAAATGCATAAAATGATCCGGCATAGGCATAATCTCTTTCACGTGGTTGTAAGGGGGATTGATTCAGATAGAGCACAATTGCAATCCCTGTCATGAAGAATAGCAGGAATACGACCCAAAGGTCCCGACGTCCCTTTTGACTGGCGTTAAATTGAAATATCAATCCAAGTAATCCAAGAATCAATGGGAGTAGGAAATATTTATTGCGACCGGGATTATCTTTGTATTTGGCCGGAAGGTTATCCTGGGACCCTAAACGAAAAGAGTCAAGAGCGTTAATCCCGCTAATCCAGTTTCCGCTTAGAATATCTCCCTGTCCTTGTATGTCATTCTGCCGACCCGAGAAGTTCCACATGAAGTATCGCATGTACATGTGTCCTAGTTGGTATTTAAAGAAGAATGACAGGTTCTCACTGAATGTTGGGATTTCAAGCACTTCATTCTGTCCGTCCGGACCGGTATGTGAGATTTTGTTTCCTTTTATATTTGCCCATTTTTTATATTCCTGAATATGTTTCGGGTCATTACTCCACATTCTTGGGAATAAAGTAGTGAAATTCGAATCATAATTTGGAACCTGGCGTTCGTCGGCGACTACGTATTTACCGTCTTTCTGAGTGTAAATTGTTTTGTCTTTAGAATAAGGTTGTTGTGAATCGAGAGGAGAGTTGTAATACTGCCCTGTGATTAAAGGACGGTCTCCATATTGTTCACGGTTCAGATAGTATAAAAGAGAATAAGTGTCATCCGGATTATTCTGATTCATCGGGAGGTTTGCATTTGCCCGGATCAAGGTCATTGCATAGGCCGAATAACCAATCATGATCACGGTGAAACAGATTATAATTGTATTCCAGATAGGCATTTTATTCTTTAACGTATATCTGACTCCCCAAACAATTCCTGCAATTAGTAAGATCACGAAGAATAACAAACCTGAGTTATAGGGTAATCCGAAGCTATTGACAAAAAGAATTTCAAAGAAGGAGGCAATTTTGAATACACCGGGAATAATTCCATATAGGATGGCTCCAAGAATTACAACTGATATTAAGGATGTCCAAAGAAGCCCTTTGCGGGTAACTTCATATTTACGATAGTAATAAACAAATACGATTGCAGGAATTGCCAATAGGTTCAGAAGGTGAACTCCAATTGATATTCCTATCAGAAAAGCAATAAAGACAATCCATCTGTTTGCATATTTTTCATCGGCTACATTTTCCCATTTCAAAATAGCCCAGAACACGAGGGCGGTGATCAGAGATGAGGTGCCGTATACTTCAGCTTCGACTGCAGAGAACCAAAATGTATCGGAAAAGGTGTAAGCAAGGGCTCCTACTAATCCGCTTCCCAATATGGAAATCAGTTGTTTTGTGTTTGGTTCGGCGTTATCTTTTACAACTAATCTTTTTGCGAGGTGGGTGATTGTCCAAAATAGGAACATGATTGTAAAAGCGCTGGCCAGTGCAGACATGGTGTTAACCATCATGGCATTATGTGCAGGATTGGATGTTAATAGCGTAAAAAACCGGCCCAGGATCATAAAGAATGGGTCTCCGGGAGGATGCCCTACTTCCAACTTAGAGGCTGTGGTTATAAACTCCGGGCAATCCCAAAAACTTGCAGTGGGCTCAATAGTTAACAGATACACTACGGCGGATACCAGGAAAGCAACCCAACCGAAGATATTGTTTAGAAACTTATAACTTTTCATTCGTTAAAATTTGTGGAACTTCTGCGAAGATAAAATAAACTTTTTAGTACTGACTATTTCTTTTTATGGTTTATCTGAAAAATTGTCTTTTTGCTTTGATTTAGGTGCTAAAAGAGCAATAGATAACCCATATTCTATTATAAAACTTTCAGCACAAAGATAATCTGATCTGTTTCCGAAGAATCGGTAATTGCGAAAATGTTTAAAATATTTAATCTAAGATGTCACGGCTTTTTGAAGTGGAGGAGTATTAATTAAAACTGTTATTTTTGCATCTGTTTTTACAGTAAGTGTTTTTGAAGGGTCTTGAATAAAAGAAATTTTTAGGCTTGTTGATGAATCTGATATTACTCTTTGTATGATAGAAGTAGTTTGCGCTATAATTGTATTGAATCATGAGATTCTTGCAGTACAACGAAGTAATCTGATGGATAATGCCGGTAAATGGGAATTTCCGGGAGGGAAAGTTGATGCTGGAGAGACTCTTGGGAGTGCTCTTATTCGGGAAATCAGAGAAGAACTTTCTATTGAAATTCAGCCTGATCTGCAATTAGAACCGGTTGTATATGATTATGGCGACAGATGCATTCGTTTGTGGCCTTTCATTTGCAATGGTTTTTCGGGATCTATTTCTTTAAATGAACATGATACTTTGCAGTTTGTGACAATGGAGAATATTGACCAACTTTTATGGGCAGATGCTGATAGTGAGATTGTTCGTAATTTGAAGCATTTGTCTCTGATCTGACTGATGCTTTAAATCCGGTTGGATATCCCTGAAGTTGATTGGGGAACCGATCCGGGAAAGATTATGAATATTAAGATTTACATAAAATGGGGTGCTTATTGGCACCGAATTTTAAGATCTAAAATCCGTTGTCTATTTTTGTTGCGGCAAATAGCATAAAACCAATTGATATATAATGGCTTATCAGAACAACACAATGATTATCCGCAGAGATTTAATGGAGCGGATAGTTCGTTTAATGCATGAAAACCGATTAGTTGAAGATGTTGATCGTATTCCGATTCAAATGGCTCCCAGAGAGAATGGGGCACATCGGCGGTGCTGTATTTATAAAGAAAGAGCAGTCATCAAATACAAAATAATGCCTGTTCTGGGATATCGCATTGATCAGGAAGAAGATGAATTAACTCTGCTTTCAACTTATGCATCCAATGCATTAAAGAGGAATAAGCTACATGACAGTGTACTTACTGTTGTTGACGAAGCCTGTACTGCCTGCGTAAAGGCAAAGTATACTGTAACGAACCTTTGCCGGGGTTGCGTTGCTCGTCCCTGCATGGTCAATTGCCCTAAGCAAGCCATAAGTGCCCAGGTTAATGGTCAGGCGGCTATTGATCCGTCTAAATGTGTGAATTGCGGGTTGTGCAAAGAAGCTTGTCCGTACCATTCAATTGTGTATGTTCCGGTTCCTTGTGAAGAGGTTTGCCCGGTAGGGGCAATTTCTAAGGATGAAAAAGGAATCGAGCATATCAATCCTGATAAATGTATTTATTGTGGAAAATGTATCAATGCTTGTCCGTTTGGTTCGATTTACGAGATCTCACAGTTGGTAGATCTCTTTCAGGCACTTAAAAGAGGGGAAAAGATAATTGCTCTTCCAGCTCCTGCATTTCTTGGACAATATGGAGAACCTGCTGGTAAAGTTGTAAATGCAATTCGCAAAATTGGATTTCATGATGTGATTGAGGTTGCTCAGGGAGCTATGATGACAACATCTCATGAAGCACAAGAGTTAAAAGAAAGGCTTCATGAAGGACATTTGTTTATGACTACGTCCTGTTGTCCCAGTTATATTCAGGCTGTACGTAAGCATGTTCCTGATATGATGAAATACGTTTCTTCAACACCTTCGCCGATGGTGTATGCAGCTCAGTTGGCAAAGGAACGTTATCCGGATGCCAAGACCGTATTTATCGGGCCTTGCGTGGCTAAGCGCAAAGAGGCTCAGGATAATCCGATTGTTGATTATGTGCTTACGTTTGAAGAGTTGGATGCGATTTTTGAAGGACTAGATATTAAGGTCGCTGATTGCGAGAATGAGAAGCTAACTTATGCAACAACGGAAAGTAGGGGGTTTGCAGTTTCCGGTGGTGTGACAGAGGCAGTGAAAGCAGAAGGGTTGGCAATTGATGTTAAAGCGATCCAAATTAGTGGATTGAATAAAAAATCGATCGGATTATTAAGAGCATATTCTAAAGGGAAATGTCCGTTTAACTTTGTTGAGGTAATGGCTTGCGAAGGGGGATGTGTTGCCGGTCCGAGTGCTAATCTGGATCCTCAGAATGTGAAAAAGCTTTTTACAAAATCGATAGAAGAAATAAAAGAGGTTTGCAGTGCTGAATAAAGAAGCAACCCTTCAAGAATAGATATAAAAAAGGCGGTATTTAAAAAATACCGCCTTTTTAAATGGCTTTTCTCTTAAAGTAAATCGATATTTATTCTCTGGTTTTCAATCTTACGTGTCTACGCTTAAAAAAGTTATTATTTTTTTATGCATTATTTATCAGGAAGTTGATTCTTAAAATAATAAGTACATAAAACGTATTAATGTCGTTTTTCGCTCTTCCTTTAAAGACAAAGATTCTATAGTTCATGAATACGATAATAAATAGTTCTTATTACTTATGATTAAATAAAGTTCTTATTTCTTAAAGTGAACATGCGGTTATTTTTTGGCAGAAGGTTCATTGCATCATGAAAAGGCTAATTTAAGAAAAGCATAGTCTATCCTAATTGCACCTTATTTCTTCCGAAGTTTTATAAATTCCCTGCCGGCATATTTTGCTCTGAAGATTTCAAGACATCCTCTGTCCGCCAGTGTTACATAGCAGGTTTTGCCGTCAGATCCTCCGAATGTAATATTAGATGGTTTTTTACCTTTAAGAAGTATCTCATCAATCATTTTACCTTTTGGTGACAGAACCGCAACTGTTCCTTTGTCATAACGTGCGATGTAGAGATTGCCTTTCCGGTCGCAACGCATTCCGTCCATTCCGTAGTCGGGGAACTCAAAGAAGAGTGTTTTATTGGTTAGTTCTCCATCAGACAAAATCTTAAATCTCCAGACCTTGCGTTGAATTGATTCGTTGACATATAAGAATTTTCCGTCGGGACTTACTTCTATCCCATTGGTGGTTCCCATTTTGGGCTGAATTAGCACTATCTTTTGATCTGTTGTGATCATCCAGATCTGACCGGAATTGTCCTTCCAGTTCGGATCGCTTGCATAAATAGTTCCGTTCGGAGCAATTGCGATATCGTTGGGCTGATTCATTTGATCATTGTGTACAAATATTGTAGCTGAATTTTGCCCCGAAGCTATCTTTAAAATATTGTGGCCGGTGTAATCGGCTATATACATGTTGTCTTCATGGTCAAAACGGATCCCATTTCCAATACTGCCTGCAGGTAACTCTGCGAATATTGAACAAGTCCCGTCTTGTTTCACCAAACCGATGGTGCCTTGTTTTTGGTAATTAACGACGAATAGGTCTCTGTGACTATTAACTCCTGGTCCTTCAATCCCTTTTGTAAATGACCATTCTGCAGTGAAATCCGAACTGTGAGATTTGCTTTGTGCAAATGAGGCGCAGCTCATCAGCACAAGTCCTAAGGTTAATGCTTTTATCATTGGTATACTTTAAATGTGATGCTTATCGGAAATGCTGTTTCGCCTCAGCTGCTCTTTTGACAATATCTATCGATTGGAGAATCTTATTCTTCAGCATCAGCGAATAGTTCGTCTTTGACATAAGGAATCGTTCTGCCCAGCTTACAACATTGTAAGAAGAGTATCCCGAGAATGTGGCGTCGAGCCAATTCTTTGGAAAGAATATATCGCCTGTGTACTGAATTTCTTCAAGCATTTCAAGTGACGGGATGATGTACTTTTTAGAGCTTTCGCTTCTTAGCGGGTGATGCAGATAAGTTAAAGCAGTGATAACCCATTGTTCTTTTTCTCTATTTCTGTTCTCACGCAGGCTTTCAAAAAATGCATCACGTGTAAGCTGATCGTCCGAAAGAGCCGGGATAATAAATCTCATCTCTTTTTTACGATCAGGATTTTCTATGGCGTGATATTGAGTTGCCAGTATCTCGCGGGGATTTCCAACTTCGCGGACTGCAAGTTCAAAGCTAAGGAGCATATAATCATTTTCAGAGAGGGGAAGGTTCGGAATTGTAAATGCTTTTCCCCATAATTCAAACATCTTCTGTTCTCCTGAAGGTGATAATACGATCTTCTTCCAGGTATTGAAAAGATTACGTTTAACTCCGGGATCATTGGCTTCCAGCATTTTCTGCCAGAGTAATTCCTCAATTTGATTTGAGAAGTCATATCGTTCCTCATTGGATAAAAAATGCCAATATGATTCAAGGAGGTAATCATTTACCAGATTTAAGATCAATTTGTTCTTTTCAATGGATATGGCCCGGATTAACGAATTCATAAAATCAAAGGGAGAAACTTTCCCGTTGAGCATGTTTTCATGCAGGTCAAGCCATGCGACTCCTCGTGTAAGGTCTTCCTTGAAAAAGGAGATATTCTTCAGAAGATATTCCAATGTTTGTTTGTCCAGACTGAAATAACCGTAGGATAGTCCCAATCCGTTGCCAAGGATATAATCGGAAGTAAGCCCGGGTTGATTTATTTTAATGTCGGCAGCCTGGTCAATGAAGTTATAAGGAAGCATCTTACTCTCCTGGTCGTTGCCGAAAATAAAATAGAGGCGTTGTCTCCACAATCTGTCGTATCCCCATGGGTCTGATTGAGATAATGAGAATCCAAAGCCTTTACTCCGGCCTTGATTCTTTTTCTGAATCTCTATTTTGGGCATGCCAGGTTCATAAATCCATTGGCGGCTCCAGTCTTCCAATTTCAGATCGGTTTTTTTATCGATAATCTTAATCAGGTCATCCCATGTTGCATTGCTATACGCATATTCGCTAAGGTATTTCCTTAATGCGTCTCTCATGTGCGTCCATCCGATCATGTTTTCCAAATGGCGCATTACGATGGGTGCTTTATGGTAAATGATTGGTCCGTAAAGGCTTCCTGCATCCTTCATATTGTCTAGGTTCTGTCCGATGGGATTTGCACCACGGCTTCTGTCAACAGAATAGGCAGGAGGGAAATGTGCCAATAAGAAACGTAATCGATAATCTATATTGGGAAATAGAGGATTGGTGATTTTGTCCGCCATGAAATTGGCAAATACTTCTTTAACCCATACATCATTGAACCATTTCATGGTAACAAGGTCCCCAAACCACATGTGGGCTGTTTCATGAGCGATAAGGTTTGCCCGGCTGATCAACTCTTCCTGTGTTGCCGATTGTTCCAGAAAGATATTCGATGACCGGAATAAAATTGCCCCGACATGTTCCATCCCACTAAATTGGAGAGAAGGAATGGCTACCATATCGTATTTAGTGAAAGGATATTTTATTCCTGTATATTTCTCCATTTCACTAATGGATCGAAACACAATCTGATAGATCTCGTCTGCATTCCTTTTGACTAATGGATCTTCTTCCCGGTAGTAAAGAGTGATCGGCATGTTTTTAGTTTGCCGTGTAATTTTACTAAAACGACCACAGACAAATGCGAACAGATAGGTACTAATGGGTTCTGTTGTGTCAAATTTTACAACTTTCCTTACACCCTTTTTCTCAATGTCTTTGACCTTTCCGTTGGCAACTGCTTCCCATTCGGCAGGGACTTCAAGTGTTAAATTAAAGCGAGCCTTAATGTCGGGTTGATCAAAACAAGGAAATGCAGTTCTTGCCCGATCAGGTACAAAAAGTGTGTATAAGAAATCTTCATTTCTGTTTAATGAATGGTCGCCGGCAATGAAGTTGATCTCAACATTATTTTTACCGCTTTTGAAGTATTTGGATGGGATTATAATGTGTTCCTGTTGTACAATGTATTCAGCAGAATCCCCATTAACCGTAATCTTTTTAATCTTATCAGCAGATTCTCTGAAATCAATAATTAACGTGTGTTTCCCGCTCGTGTATTTAAAATGAATATTTTCATTTGCAATAATCGGGTCCGTTTTTTCTTTCGGAATAGAAAAATAGAGATCATATTCAGCTTGATGAATAATATCAGACCGATGCTCGGCAAGATCAACTGATACGCCGTTTTCCGGATTGTGTGATAAAGTGGAGCAACTAATAAATAAGGCTGCAAATATTACAACCCCTGCATAATATCTGGCATTCATCATAGACATTCCTACTGATCGAACACGAATTTAATATTTTATTTTCAGATCTGTCTACAATGTTTTTCACCTTGCTGTGTTTTAACTTTCTTTTACATTTCTTGTGAATCCTAAAATGTATATATTGGGCTGGTATTAACACCAGTGTATTAAAAAAATGTTCTTCTATTTTTTATTGTAACTTCTTCTGAATTATGTGTTTTATGAAATCTGTTTCTGCAGTTCCTATATAAATGATAGTATATTATGTCTGTATCAAAAAATATTCCATTTGGCTTAAATTATCTTGGAAAAGAATAAATCTTATCAGCAGTATATGTTAGTGTGAATTTCCTTCTTACAGCCTTCTTAATGTTTGAGATGATGTATGGTGCTTGTGAATACAATCTCTGAAAAAAATATACCTTTTATCTGCTTTTGTCGTATTTTAATATACTATTGATCAGTTGATCTTATTTTTATGTTCTCTGAAGAAGGAGCTTTTAGTTAAGTGTGTTTCTTAATGGGATTAAATATGATAAAAAATGTATGCAATTAGGTTTTTAATAAATGATATAAATTATATATAACTAGTTGATATTGAGTTGTGGAAGTGCCAAAAAAAAGCAGTAATGATAGGGGTGAATTGCGTTAATATGCTTAAAATTGCAAAAGATAGAAGAGTCGAATGTTTATTAATTAAAAATGAAAGACTATGAGGAAAATTGTGGTTGTCCTATCTGCTTTTATCGCAGTATTAACACTAAGCTGCCAGAAAGATACTATTACCCAAACAAACAGTAATCCTTTCGATACTGAAACGAAAAGTACGGTTACTGAGGCTATGACTACCAATAATATTGATGGTGCGGTTATCGCAGATGTTGATCTCTATACCGGAGGATTTGATGCCGGTTTATTTAATCTGAAAAGTGCGCAAATTAGTGCTTGCCCAAAATTTAGTTTTACGATGACGAATGGAGGATTTCCTATCAGGATGGTTCTTGACTATGGAGATTCCTGTAGTTTCGGAGGGCATTTTGTTCGTACCGGAAAGATGATTATTGAAACTTCCGGCCCATGTTCAAGTGATACCACTACTCGTACGATCACTTTTGTGAACTTTAGTATGAATAAAATGAAACTTGATGGGAAAATTGTATTCACCAATGAGGGAAGGTTAAGCGGTTTGCCCAAAACATCCTATCTTGATAGTATCAAGATATCCTATCCAGATGGCAAATGGGTGCTGAATCAGTCACTTCGGGTGCGTCAGTGGACTAAAGGTTTTGACACTCTTAGAGATCGTAGTGATGATGAATTCACCATCTCAGGAAGTTCTTCGATGTCTAACAGCGAAGGAAAGAGTTATAGTAAGACTATTACTACGCCTCTTGTAATGAAGGGTGGCTGTGATTTTATCGTCAGCGGAGTTATTCAAATTATTAAGAATGGTGCTACGCCAATCATTATCGATTATGGTGACGGAACTTGCGACAGCAAAGCAACTGTTACCAAAGACGGAGTAACAAAAGAAATTGACTTGTGGGGAGTATTTACCGAAGATAGTACCAAAAAATAGACTCTTTTGTCAATTCCCCTTTTTAAAATAGCAAAGAAGGAGGTATCGTAATAGATGCCTCCTTCTTTTTTTACCTTCTCTGTTATGGTAAACTTATTCGTGCTTTAAAAGATTTCCTAAATATTCGAATTTATGGACATAGTCCTCCATTGAACGTTTAATTACTTCCAATGCTTCGTCAACACCGTAAGTATGCGTAATTTCACAATTGTGGTCGCGCCCGGGCATATCTTTATAAGTGAGGAAATAATGTTTTAATCTCTCAATGATAATTGTAGGACAATCTGTGAGATCATTGAAATGGCCATAAACAACATCGTTGCTTAAAACAGCAATGATTTTATCGTCTGCCTCATTTCCGTCAATCATACGGAATCCTCCAATAGGCCTGGCTGAAACTAATATGTCACCGTGAGCAATATTCTTTTCGGTAAGGACACAAATATCAATGGGGTCTCCGTCTCCGTTAATGTTTGTTCTTCCTGTTTTTTCCATGCAGTATTCTCCTATTAACTTTCCGCAATAGGTTTGAGGAATAAAGCCATAGATGGCAGGAATAACATTTGAATATTTTTGCGGACGATCAATTCTAAGATATCCGCTTTCCTTGTCAACCTCATATTTCACTGTGTCTGTCGATACAACTTCAATAAAAGCCGTTACAATTTTTGGGGCTTTTGGTCCGATATTAACACCGTGCCAGGGATGAGATTTGTACCTTAAGCCCATTAATCTCCCAATGGGATCTGAAAACCTGTCTGTCATAGATGTTTTTTTACAAAAGTATAAATTTATCTCCGTGGTTATTGTTTACAAGTTGTTATTTTGTTCAATTTCCCCAGTTTTCACGATCCAAACTTCGGTAATTTATGGCTTCGGCAAGGTGTTCTGGTCTGATACATAATGATTGATCAAGGTCAGCGATAGTTCGGGCTACTTTTAAGATTCTGTCGTAAGCTCTGGCTGAAAGACCCAATTTTTCCATGGCATTCTTTAATAAATGCTGTCCTGCTGCATCAGGGATAGCGTATTTTCGGATCAATTTGCTTGTCATTTGAGCATTGCAATAGACCCTTTCGATGTCAGTAAACCGATCTGTCTGTATTTTGCGGGCAGAGATAACCCTTTGGCGTATGAGTTTGCTGGGTTCGGATGGCTTTATCTCTGAGAGGCTGTTGAAGGGAACGGGTATTACTTCAAGATGAATATCAATCCGGTCCAGAAGAGGTCCGGAGATGCGGTTTAGATATTTTTGAACCATTCCCGGTGCACATACGCATTCTTTGGTCGGATGATTGTAATAACCGCAAGGGCAGGGGTTCATCGATGCAACCAGCATAAAACTTGCAGGATATTCAATGGTAAATCGTGATCGGGAGATTGTAATCTTTCTGTCTTCCAATGGCTGACGTAATACTTCGAGTACTGAACGTTTGAACTCGGGGAGTTCGTCTAAAAAGAGCACTCCGTTATGAGCCAGCGAAATCTCTCCTGGTTGAGGGAAGATTCCGCCACCTACAAGGGCAATATCTGAGATTGTATGATGTGGCGACCTAAAAGGACGTTGTGACATCAGGGATGTTTCTTTTTCAATCTTCCCGCTTACGGAATGGATAATTGTTGTTTCAAGTGCCTCTCTGAGCTGAAGCGGAGGCAGAATTGTCGGTATTCGTTTAGCAAGCATTGTCTTTCCTGACCCGGGAGGGCCAATCATAATGACATTATGCCCTCCGGCAGCTGCAATCTCCAATGCTCTTTTAACGTTTTCCTGACCTTTTACATCGGCGAAGTCAAGGTCTGAAGTTATTTGTTGTTTATAGAACTCTTCGCGGGTATTTACGGTTACCGGTTTAAGATTTCCGGTATTGTTAAAGAGTTCTATTACCTGTTTGATATTTTCTACTCCAAATACATTCAGGTGGTCGACTACTGCAGCTTCTTTGGCGTTGTCCTTAGGAATAATGAGACCTTCGAATCCTTCTTTGCGAGCGTTGATGGCAATGGGTAAAGCTCCTTTTATAGGCAGAATGCTTCCATCCAGAGATAACTCGCCCATAATGACATAGCGGTTTAATTGCCCGATCTTAATTTGTTCTGATGCTGCCATTATTCCGATTGCGAGCGGTAAGTCGTAAGAGGAACCTTCTTTGCGAATATCGGCAGGGGCCAGGTTGATGATAATCTTTTTCCCGGGGATCTTGTAGCCGTTCTCTCTAAGAGCAGAATCAATACGCTGTTGGCTCTCTTTTACAGCATTGTCCGGGAGGCCTACCATTAGAAATTTTATTCCCTGGGTAACATTAACCTCAATGGTTACAGTAATTGCATCAATGCCATGTACTGCACTCCCATATGTTTTTACTAACATGGTAAAATGAAGTTGATTCTCATTTTGTTCATTATAAAATTAGAGATAAAATATCCGAAAGCGAAATGTTTTAGTTTGAAAAAAGGTAACCGGGCGGAACTCTTTCTTTCTCTTTATACGGGAGTTCCAATCTTTAGAAATAGAATCGTGGGGGAGAGAACTGTTCTGTTACTCTTCTTGTTCGAAAAATAGAGTTATCTTTGCTGTATAAAGCTCAGCTTGAAATAATCGGTATTTTGTTGAAATTCGTTTGTTATTAGAGGATTACAAATGGTGTGTCGCTTCCTGTTTTTATAAAAAGTAAGTAGCCGTACTAAATCATTTTTTTTATAAAAACGAATGGAGAAACAGCCGGTTCCTGTAATTGAAAAGCGGCTTTTTAATGGTGAATCCAAACGGATGGATTTATAGAAGAGTGAATAGAATCTGACTTCTGTTGCTATATATATTTCATTTGTTTCGGGATTTGTATTTTGTAAACATAAAGAATAATCCAAGTGGCTGATATAATACAGGTATTACCGGATTCTGTTGCAAACCAGATTGCTGCCGGAGAAGTGATTCAGCGGCCCGCATCAGTTGTAAAAGAACTTGTGGAAAATGCAATTGATGCAGGTAGTGTGTCGGTGAAGGTCTATATTAAAGACGCCGGACGCACATTGATCCAGGTAGTTGATAATGGGTGCGGGATGTCTGAAACAGATGCCCGAATGAGCTTTGAACGTCATGCTACATCGAAGATCCGGAAAGCTGAAGATCTATTTGCAATACGGACGATGGGATTTAGAGGTGAAGCTCTGGCTTCAATTGCTTCTGTCGCAGAAGTGGAATTACGCACTCGTCGTAAAAATGATGAATTAGGAACTTTGATACATGTCAGCGGGTCTGCATTGCTGAAGCAGGAACCGGAGCAGTGTGCTGAGGGAACTAACTTTATGGTGAAAAATCTCTTTTTCAATATTCCTGCCCGGAGAAAATTCCTGAAATCAAATTCAACGGAGATTAAGCATGTTATCAATGAATTCCAGCATATTGCACTGGCAAATCCCGAAATCGAGTTTTCGCTCTTTCACAATGGGTCTCCGATCTATGAGCTTGCTGCAGGTAACCTGCGCAAAAGAATATTAAGCCTGTTCGGGAAAGGACAGAATACTACTTTAATTCCGGTCCAGACAGATACGACATTGGTGAAAGTCAATGGATTTATAGGACAGCCGCGTGAAGCCCGAAAGACAATGGGCGAGCAATTCTTTTTTGTCAACAATCGTTATATGCGGCATCCGTTTTTTAATAAAGCGGTGATGCAGGCTTATGAAAAGATTCTTCCACCGGATACCTACCCGTCTTATTTCTTGTTTTTTGAGGTAGATCCGTCTTCAATCGATATCAATATTCATCCGACAAAGACTGAAATCAAATTTGAAAATGAGCAGGCAATCTGGCAGATCATCGTAGTTGCTTTACGTGAATCGCTGGGACGCTTCAATGTAGTTCCTTCAATTGATTTTGATCAAAAGGGGAGTATTGAAATTCCACTTCCACCGAAACCGGGTGATCTTATCGAACCACCGCACATTCACGTCGATCCGGGCTATAATCCGTTTAACCAGGAACGTTCAGGTGGTTCAAGTTTTCAGTCACCGTGGAAACGAAACGAGCTTGTCTCTCAATGGGAACAACTTTATTCTTTCCCCGAAAAAGAGGACGTTGAGGTGCAAATACAAATCAATCATGAAGAGAGCCCAGTGCCGTCTGTTTCAACTTTCATGCAATTAAAAAACAGGTATATCCTGAGTCCAGTAAAATCGGGGCTTATGATTATCGATCAGAAAAGGGCTCATGAACGCATCCTCTTCGAGCGGTTCCTGAATATAATCGAAGAACGTCCGTTAGATGGGCAGCAGCTTCTTTATCCTCAGACGATTGATCTTGAGTCATCTGATGCAACTCTGTTGACTGATCTTTTGCCCGATTTGCATTACATGGGATTTGATATTCGCTCATTCGGACCGAACTCTTTTGTGATAGGAGGAGTGCCTGCAGAGGTTGAGATTGGCGACTGTAAATCATTTATAGATGCCCTTCTTGAAGATGTAAAAAGCAAGGTGATCGATCTGAAAGGAAAACTCAAAGAAGATTTGGCGCTTGAAATTGCTTGTTTCTCGGCTGTTGATTATGGAAAGACATTAAGTAACGAAGAGATAAGGGTGCTGATTGACAGTCTCTTCGCTTGTAAATCTCCGAACTTTTCCCCTTCAGGAAAGTCGGTATTGTCGATCATTCCATTAGAAGAATTTGATAAAAGGTTAAAATAAATCATAGATTTATCGCTTTTGGAAAATCACGAGCGATTAATTTATAAATTTGAATTTACGATCATTTAGTTAATCAAAAGAATATGTATCAAAATAGATCACCCTTTGGAGGAACTCCACCCGTTGTAAGAACATTGATAATCATCAATGTAGTTATGCTGCTTATTACAAAGTTTTTTGCGTTGAAGGGAATCAATCTGGAAGGGGTTTTGGGATTATATTATTTCCAATCAGAATATTTTCAACCTTTTCAGTTGATTACACATATGTTTATGCATGGGAGCTGGACTCATCTGCTCTTTAATATGTTTGCCTTATGGTTGTTTGGCCGGGTATTGGAAGAAGTATGGGGTCCCCGAAGATTTCTGATCTACTATTTTATAACCGGATTGGGGGCTGCGGCATTGCATACCTTTGTGAATTTTATCGAGATCTCTCAAATGCAGCATGCTGCGGTTGCTTTTGCAAATACACCTTCGCCTGAGCTTTATTCTTCGTTCCTGAGTAAATATTTGCATGATTCATGGCCTTATGCTTCTCAGATTGCCGATGAATGGTTTAGTTCGCCGAACAATAATCTGATCGCTGAAAGAGCAGTTGATACCGTAAATAAAATAGTAACCCTCTCGATGAATATTCCGACCGTCGGAGCTTCGGGTGCTGTCTTTGGCTTGCTGCTTGCCTTTGGAATGCTCTTCCCGAATACGCAATTAATGTTGCTGATTCCTCCGATTCCGATGAAAGCGAAATATGTTGTGATTGGATATGGACTCATCGAATTATATCTGGGAATTGCTCAACCTGGTTCCAATATCGCTCATTTTGCCCATCTGGGAGGTATGCTTTTTGGTTTCATCTTAATTAAGTATTGGAACAAAACTTCAAAGCGTTTCTATTGACATGGGAATTACGGCTGAACTGAAATATGCATTTCGACAGGGCTCTATGCTTCATCGACTGATATACCTTAATTTAGGTGTATTTGTCATTGTGACATTGGTGCGTACCGGCCTTTGGCTGTTTCAGATTCATGATCTCTCATTTGTGGATTGGTTTTCAGTGCCGGCATCAACCAGTGAATTGTTGATGTACCCATGGACAGTGCTGACTTACATGTTTTTCCATATCGATTTTCTTCATATTCTCTTTAACTTATTGTGGTTGTATTGGTTCGGGAAGATCTTTCTTGAGTATTTTGATGAAAAGATGTTGTTGGTTACCTATTTGATGGGAGGAATATTCGGAGCCCTTTTCTTTATAGGTGCTTATAATGTTTTTCCGGCATTTGATAGTTTTATATCTTTTTCCCGATTACTGGGCGCTTCAGCTTCTATTATTGCCATTGTAGTAACTTTGGCTTTTTTTGTCCCGAATCATGTAATCCACATCGTTCTAATAGGTCCTGTTCGAATTAAATATGTCGCATTGATATCTGTACTATTGTATGTTATCGGGATATCTTCATCAAATCCGGGCGGGAATCTTGCTCACCTGGGCGGAGCGTTCTGGGGGATGATTTACGGTCTGGGACTGAGAAATGGAAAGAATTACGGGCGCGGAGTGGAAAATCTCTTATCGGCATTGAAAAGTCCCTTCCGAACGAAAAATAAACTCCGGGTCTCTTACCGAAGCATGAACAATCATGAGTATAATGCCATGAAGAATGAGGAGAAGAAAGAGATCGACCGGATTCTGGATAAAATAGGCCGATCCGGGTATGATAGCCTCTCAAAAGATGAAAAAGAAGTCCTTTTCAGAGCTGGTAAAAAGAATTGATATAAATCGTATCGGCACATTTCTCAATTATTCATTAATCCATTATCATCTACCCTTCATTTTGTTTATTCCTGAACCGGATTATTCACCTTGCCGCAGGCGTTTAAAAAATTACGAATAACAGGTGAATATAGAATGTGTAAAAGCAAAAAAGAAGGCAACCTTTACAAGTTGCTTTTCCGAAAACCAAACAAGCTTGCGCGAAATTTGTCATTTCATTTATATCGACACCTTATTTAAACTGC
>JAUZOB010000149.1 GCA_030706665.1 Bacteroidota bacterium | reverse complement strand
TGTTGTTTGGAGTTCTGAATTTTCTCAATATCATTCTTCCGCTGACGAACCAGAGACTGCTTTTGTCCACTGCTAAAAACAGGAATCGACATAGTAAAACCGAAGACATTAGGGGTGGTGAAATCAAATGCTGATTTCTTTTTTTCAAGATGTCTATAGAACCCAGAGAGAGTAGGCAGATATTCCGACTTCTGTCTTTTGTAATTGAGAATACTCAATTTTTCCTGGGTATCCATGAGCTGATAGTTGATATTCGCTTTAATATTACTTTCTGAATCGGGAGTTGCAGCGGATGCTTGTGTGATGTAATCATTCAGCGTTTCTTTAAGTTCAATCGGTTGATTCAGATCAAAGCCCATCTGGAATTTTAGCAGGTTGAGGCTTACTTCTTTTTGACGTTGCAAGGCACGGACCGTATTTTCAAGACTATTGACAGAAAGCTTTAACTGATCAATATCTGAATCTTCAGTAAAGCCCTGCTTATTCATCTCTTGCATTTCACTCAGAGTCTTATTTAGGTTTTCAAGGTTTGATTGGACTATCTTAATGTTTTCGTCCAAGACTAAGACCAGGTAATAAGCATTGGCAACACTCTCTTTCAAATCAACTTCTGATTTTTGCAGAGAACGGGTTGAAAGCTCATAATATGTTTTTGAAGCTTGAAGCCCAATCAGGTAAGATCCGCTGAAAATTAACTGGGAAAGAGTGATGTCGAGTGAGGTCGTCTCCTTTACCCCAAGTTTCAGAATCTGGTCTTCACCTCCATTAGAACCAGGGAAAGTTACCGTAGGTACTTTTATTATGTTCTGATAATTTACGGTAGAAGTAATCTGAGGAAGTCCGATTGCTGTCGTTTCCCATATTTTTTTCTTTGCACTAACCAGATCAAGACGGGCATTCTTACTCGTAGCATTATTATTAACCGCATAATCCTGTGCTTCTTTTAACGTAAATTTCGCCGGTCCATTCTGAGCATATGCTGTACCTACAATCCAGATGCTCATAACCAATGGAATTGCTTTTAAAAATCCCATCATTAGGTTGTATGTTATAAGTTATAAAAAGAAAATCACTCCCAATTGACATAAGATAGTCAGAAACCCCGGAAAGGATACTTCTGATCATAGGTACTAAGTTATTAAGAATAAGATTGATTTCCGAAATGGAATCGGTTAATAACCGATATAAATGGATTATCGGCGAAATAATCGCATGGGGAAAGAATTGTTCGAAGATATTCTAATTAGAACTGGCAAATAAAGGAAATAGTTACCCTTAGTCTTTCATGAATGCTTCTGCAATAATGAGATCGGAAGGATGAGTGATTTTAATATTTTCCCTGTTGCCCTCAGTAAGATGAATGGGATATCCCAATTTCTCAACCACAGAGGCATCGTCGGTAAAGAGGGGTGAGAATTTTTGATTATAGGCTTCAAGAATTATTGAGGAATGAAATACCTGAGGTGTTTGAACCATCACATATTGACTGCGATCTACGGCAACAGAGCTGTCTTTTTCAATCCTTCGTAACGATTCATTGGAAGGGAGAACTGGTATTGCATTGCCTTTTTCAATTGTCAGGTTCAGACAACGCATCAATGTTTCAGGGCTTACTAAGGGGCGAACGCCGTCATGTATAAATACAATTCCCTCTTCAGTTATCTTTTGAAGAGCATTCTTCACTGAATGGAATCGTGTTTTTCCACCGGGAACAATTTGGTGAGGAATCTTTTCCTGTTGACTTGAGATGAGCTCATTCCAATAGGGGATTTGAGTATCAGGCAAAGCTAATATAATCTCAATTTCAGGATCAAAATGGTAAAAAACAGAAAGAGTACGAAAAAGGACGGGTTTCCCTTTTAACGGAAGAAATTGTTTCGGAAGAGAACTACCCATTCTGCTTCCGCTACCGCCTGCAACAATCAATGCATATCTTTTCATATCGTTCCTGTTTGGTACTGAAAATACAAAAGTAGTATAAATGTTTTTTTATTACTTGTGTTGTTCTAACTTAGTGCTGCCTCTCTGTACTTGAGAGAAAAAGATTAAGTTGTTTGATTTACAATAAGATCGAATGGGAAGGATTCGGAAAATATTAATATTTCTACTAAGCCTGCCGGTGCATTTTTATCGTTATGCAATTTCTCCGCTAAAACCACCGTCATGCAGACATTATCCAACCTGCTCTGAATATGCATTACAGGCCCTGAAAATTCATGGTCCCGTGAAAGGTTTAATTCTTGCAACCTGGAGGATACTGCGATGCAATCCATGGGGAACATCAGGGTATGATCCTGTCCCTCCCCGAAAAGTAAAAACTTCACGAAGATCAAAGACTTAAACATTAACACATAGAATTTGTTTTCTACGAATGAATTTAACATGCTAATTCATGAAAAGAACCCTGATTTTAATTTTATTGGCTGTAATCTCTTTTTCATGCCAAAGGGCCGGTCGCAGGCCTGGAGATAAGTTATTGGTTACAGTAAGTATTTTACCTCAGAAATATTTTATTGAACAGATTGCCGGTAATCTGGTTGATGTAAATGTATTAATTGCGAAAGGGATGAGTCATGAGGATTATTCTCCTACTCCCCGGCAGTTGCAGGAAATTGAGAAGTCGACAGCATATATTCAAATTGGAGAATTAGGCTTTGAAAAGATCTGGGTTCCGAAAATTGCTTCTATGAATTCCCGAATGAAAATCTATAACTGCTCAGAAGGAATTAATTATTTGCGTTTTGCAGGAGAAAGCAATCATGAAGTAGAGCATTCTTCCGAAAACAGTGAGTATGGTGGATATGACCCCCATACCTGGATGTCTCCGAAGTGTGTGAAAATGATTGCCGCGAATGTTTTTAAGGAACTGAAAGAATTGTTGCCTTCCCATAAGCAGGAACTCGAAAAGAACTATACCGCTTTTATCAATAGAATTGATAATATTATTCAAATGGCGGATCAAAAATTGGGCAATCGCTCGGGACATAAATTTATGATTTTTCATCCAGCATTGGGATACCTGGCGCATGATTACGGATTGGAACAGATTTCATTGGAACATGAGGGAAAAGAGCCCTCTACCCGTCATCTAAAAGCTGTCATTGATCAGGCTAAAGCCTCGGGGATAAAGGTTATCTTTGTGCAAAAGGAATTTAGCATGTCTCAATCTCAAACCGTATCCAAAGAAATAGGAGGGAAGGTTATTCAGATTGATCCGATGGATTACAATTGGGAGAATCAAATGAAAGGGATTATTGTTGACCTTTCGGATGCATTAAATCGTTAATGGATGGAGAAATTAGTTGAAATAAAAAACCTTACTGTCGCATATGAGAATCAGGTAGTCCTTGAGAATGTAGATCTTGAGATTAATGATCTGGATTTTCTTGGAGTGATTGGTCCCAATGGAGGCGGGAAAACAACTTTACTAAAGGCCATCTTGGGATTGGTGAAGATTCAGAACGGACAGGTAATCTTTCCGGGACATACGAGTGGCGTAGGTATAGTGGGGTATCTTCCTCAATTGCAAAAAATAGACTTTAAATTTCCAATCACTGTATTTGATGTTGTCAGGTCAGGATTTGTCCCGGGAAAATCACTGATGGTAAGATTTAGTAAGGAAGAAAATAAAAGGGCAGATCAAGTTCTTGAGGAGATGGGAATTGCTCATCTTCGAAGAAAACCTGTAGGAGAATTATCGGGAGGACAGATGCAACGGGTTTTTTTATGCAGGGCTTTGGTCTCGTCACCGAGGTTGCTCATATTGGACGAACCGAACACCTATGTAGACAATAAATTCGAAAGTGAGTTATATGAGCGACTCCGGGAACTAAATAAAGAGATGGCTATTGTTTTAGTGTCGCATGATGTCGGGACAATTGCATCGTATGTGAAGACCATCGCTTGTGTAAACCGAAATCTATATTATCATCCCTCAAATATTATTACAGCTGAGCAATTGACCTCGTATAACTGCCCGATTCAGTTGATCACTCACGGTGAGATTCCTCATACTGTATTACATACTCATTAATCATGGAAACTTTTTTAGGATTATTTAGATACGAATTCTTTCAGAATGCCTTTCTGGCCTCTTTATTTGCTGCTATAAGCTGTGGCATTATTGGTGCATACATTGTTGCCCGAAGGATTGTATTTATAAGCGGCGGAATAACTCATGCCTCGTTCGGAGGAGTAGGACTGGCCTATTATCTTGGACTGAATCCTATCCTGGGAGCCGCAGTCTTCGGTGTTTTCTCAGCGTTAGGAATACAGTATTTATCTGATAAGGGGAATGTACGTGAAGATTCAGCCATCGCAATCTGGTGGTCACTGGGAATGGCTTTAGGGATCATATTTGTGGCACTGACTCCTGGATATGCTCCGAATCTAATGAGTTTTCTTTTTGGAAATATTGTAATTGTCAGCCATTATGATCTCCTTTGGATGGGAGTCTTGGCTATTTTTACCATTGGCTTTTTTATTCTCTTTTTTCATACGATCCTTTTTATTGCATTTGATTCGGAATTCGCAAAGGCGAATAAGCTACCTGTACGATTGTTTAATAGTATCCTGATTAGTCTTGTTGCTCTGACTATTGTCCTCAATATTAAAGTTGTAGGCATTATTCTTGTCATTTCTTTATTAACCATTCCTCAAGTTACGGCCAGCCTTTTTACCAAGGATTTCAAAAAGATGATTGCAGGTTCTGTAATTTTTGGATTTATTGGATCGTTTAATGGATTAATACTTTCATATTATCTTGATATTCCGTCCGGGGCGAGCATTATCTTAGCGCTTGTATTGATTTATTTAATCATGTGGATTATAAAGAGAGGGATTAACTGGAGAGTTAAAGTGAAATTAGAAGTATAAAACATTCAAATACGAAGGTTATGAAAGAGGTCCTTGATTTCTTAAGTGATTTAAGGGAAAACAATCACTCGGTTTGGTTTCAGGAGAATAAAGAACGATACCAGGGAGCGAGAGAAAAGTTCTTAATGCTTACACGCGGACTAATTGAAGGAGTTCATCAGTTTGACGGAAGTATTCCTTTGATGGAACCCAAAGACTGCATGTTCAGAATTTTTCGTGATGTCCGTTTTTCGAAAGACAAAACGCCATACAAAGTAAATTTCGGAAGCTTTATCTGCAACGGAGGACGGAATAGCTGTAGAAGCGGATATTATATCCATTTTGAGCCGGGGGCTTCATTTATAGGAGGTGGAATTTATATGCCACCAGTAAATGTACTCAAAGCAATTCGCCAGGAGATCTATGATAATCCGGAAGAGTTCTTATCGATAATCCAGGATGAGAATTTTAAAAAGATATATCCCGATCTTTATTCCGAAGATAAGTTGAAAATGGCACCCAAAGGTTTTCCTAAAGAATTTGAGCATATTGACTTACTTAAATACAAGTCATATACCTGCATGACTCCTTTGGACGAGAGAATAATCAACTCTCCGGATCTTATAGATCATGTATTGGAGTCATTCAGGATTATGATGCCTTTTAATGCCTTCTTAAATCGCGGCATTGATTATTGGGCTGAATAATTTGATCAGATATATTCTTCTCCATGGTTAATCCGGATGTCGTTTACGATCTGACGGATCTGCTGTTCATCCTGTTTCTTACAAATAAGAAGCGTGTTTTCAGATTCAACCACAATGTAATCTTTCAGCCCTTCGACTACAACGAGTTTCCCTTGGGGAGTGTGAACGATGCAATTCTTTGAATTATATATCTCAACATTTTCGCTAAGTATCACATTCCCGCCTTTATCTTTTGAACAGTTATCATACAGTGATCCCCAGGTTCCCAGGTCAGACCATCCAAAATCAGCAGTAAGAACATATACATTAGGCGCTTTTTCCATAATTCCATAATCGATTGAGATATTTGGGCATTCGGAATATACTTTGTTCAGAAAATTAACTTCACTATCGGTGTCATAAAAATTGTGGCCACTGGCAAACAGACTTCCGACTTCGGGGAGATACTCTTCGAAAGCAGCCAGTATGGCTTCAAGTGACCAGATAAAGATCCCTGAATTCCAAAAGAATTCTCCGCTCTCAATAAATACGGTGGCCATCTTAAGGTCAGGCTTTTCTGTAAAGGTCTTTACTTTGAAAAGGTTTTTCAACCCTCCAAATTGGATCTTACTATTTATCTGAATATAACCATAACCGGTTTCGGGACGGTTAGGCTGAATGCCAAGAGTTAGTAATGCTTTATGTTCTTTCACAAATTTTAGCCCATTCTGAAGTTGTTTGATAAATTCTTCTTCGAGGGTAATCAAATGGTCTGAAGGTGCTAATATAATATTGGCATTCGGATTGCGCTTCTTTATCTTCTGACAGGCATATGCAATGCAGGGAGCAGTATTTCGTCGAAGAGGTTCTGCAAGAATTTGATCTTTTTTTAACTCCGGTATTTGTGAAATCACAAGATCAGTATAAAGAGAACTGGTAACTACCAAAATATTTTCAGCAGGACATATCTTGGTTAATCTTTCAAAGGTATGACGGATTAGGCTTTTCCCTGTTCCCAGTATATCAAGAAATTGCTTTGGACGGGAGCTTCTGCTTAGAGGCCAAAAACGGCTGCCAATACCTCCGGCCATTATTACACAATAAGTGTTATTCATGATTTTGTATCGTTCTGGTTCTTGTACTTCAAATATACGGAAAAAGCAAAAGAAGAGAAATTATTCGCAAATGCTTTAATGCATATTATTGCAGTTTCATATGGATTTATAAAATTTGTACTTTTAGTGAAAATTAAAAGATGCATCAGTTTTTTTTCCACATAGGTCAATATGTTGATCTCCTGAAGAAAACATTGTCGAAACCCGAGAAGGCAATTGTTTATTATCGGCGGACATTAAAAGAAATTGAAGTCTTAGGCTTAAATTCGGTCGGACTGATTGTTCTGGTTTCGTTATTCAGCGGAGCAGTACTTGCTCTTCAGTTAGCAATCAACATGTCGAATCCGTTGTTGCCGAAGTTCCTGATTGGGCTTGGAACTCGTGATTCTATGCTGCTTGAATTTTCATCTACAATCATGGCAATTATTCTTGCCGGGAAAATAGGGTCTCATATTTCATCTGAAATAGGCAGTATGCGAGTCACCGAACAAATTGATTCCCTTGAAATGATGGGGATAAACGCCGCCGGTTATCTAATTCTTCCCAAACTGATTGCGATCTTACTGATCCTTCCTTTACTCTGTATTATCAGTTCCTTTGTCGGAATCGTGGGTGGGTTGTTAGTCGGACCATTTACCGGGACCATGAGGGTTTCCGATTATATGGATGGAATAACTTACCTGTTTAATCCGTATTATATTACATTCTCAGTAATTAAAACCATCTTTTTTGCATTCATGATTGCCACGATCCCTTCCTATTATGGATATCATGTTGAAGGAGGGGCATTAGAGGTCGGAAAAGCGGGTACAAAATCAGTGGTTACAACGATTATAATGATTCTTGTCTTTGACCTGATTCTTGCACAAATCCTTTTAAAATGATTGAGATAAAAAATATAAATAAGACGTTCTCCGATAAAAAGGTATTGAACGATATTTCAACAACTTTTCACGAAGGGAAAACGAACCTGATCATTGGACGTAGTGGTTCGGGAAAGACTGTATTGTTGAAAACTATTGCCGGTCTTATTGAAGCGGATAGTGGTTCTCAAATTATTTATGACAACCGTTGTTTTACGGCGATGCGATTTAAAGAGAGAAAAGAACTAAGAAAAGAGATTGGGATGGTCTTTCAGTTCGGAGCATTGTTCGACTCGATGACTGTGGAAGAAAATGTACGTTTCCCGCTTGATATGTTCTCTCCTCTGAACGAAAAGCAAAAAACAAAGAAGGTAGACTTTTGCCTTGAACGTGTCGATATTATTGGCGCGAATAAAAAATTTCCGGCAGAGATAAGCGGGGGAATGAAAAAAAGGGTAGCAATTGCCCGGGCAATCGCTCTTAACCCTCGATATCTTTTCTGTGATGAACCAAACTC